>JAPLPI010000428.1 GCA_026400305.1 Alphaproteobacteria bacterium
TGATGGCGACGATCAGGAACACCCCCGCCTGCACCAGGCTGTAGGTGGACAGCACGCGCAGGATCAAACCTTCCATGGCGCGGGCGGATTCGTCGGTCCAGCTGGTGAAGATGCTGGCCAGCGCCAGCCGGTGCAGTCCCGCCAGCACCAGCAGCGGCGGCACCAGGAAGCCCGCCAGCGTCGCCCACAGCAGCGGTATCTCGCGGTAGCGCGACACCCGCTTGGTCAGGACGCAGAATATTTCGCCGGAGGTCTTGCTCTCGGCCATGGTAACGGCAGCGCTGATGCGCTCCCGGTCTTTCTCGCTTAGCATTGCCTGCCCATCCTACCAGCTTCCCGAAGAGCCGCCGCCGCCAAAGCTTCTGCCGCCGCCGCCCTACCAGCCGCCGCCATCGGACCATCCGCCACCAGGGCCGCTGCCACCGCCCCCCATCAACAGGAAGGGCAGCAGGCCCCAGCCGCCAAACACCCGCGCGATCATGAAGAAGATGAACAGAACGATCAGGAATCCCAGCAGTCCGCCGCCGCCGCTGTCGCCTTGCGGCCGCTGCTCGGCCGCCGCCGCGGCGCGCTTCTCCGCCACAGAGGTCTCCAGCGACAATTGCTCGATCAGCGCGTCGGTACCCGCCACCACTCCGGCATTGAAATCACCCATGCGGAAGGACGGCAGCACCCGGCTCTGGATGATCACAGACGACAGCGCATCGGTGACGATCGGCTCCAGTCCATAGCCCACCTCGATGCGGGTCTTGTGCTCGGTCGGCGCGACAATGAACAGGATGCCGTTGTTCAGGCTCTTCTGCCCGATGCCCCAGGCGCGGCCCAGCTGGTAGCTGTAATCGGAAATCTCGTATCCGCCCAGCGACGGGATGGTGACCACCACCAGCTGGCGCGAGGTCTTCTGCTCCAGCGCCGCCAGCTTGGTGTTCAGATCGGCCTTGGTCGCAGCGGACAGAACATTGGCGTCATCCACCACCCGCCCGGTCAGCGCCGGAAATTTCGGCGCCGCCGTGGCGGGTAGCAGAAGACAAAGTAACGCGAGCGTAGCCGCGATCAGCCGCATAGCTTACGGCTTGGTCGTGCCAGGCTGGGCCGCAGCCGGCGCAAGCGTCGGCGCGGCGGTCGCGCCGGGGAAGCTCACCACCGGCGCTGACTGGGCCCCGGCGCTGGCAGCAAACGGCGTCGCCTGCTTGTACGACTTGTAGAAAGTCGCCGCCCAGATCGAACCGGGCACCGTCACCAGCTCAGTATTATATTCCTGTACCGTCGCATTATAGTCGCGCCGCGCAATCTCGATGCGGTTCTCGGTGCCTTCAAGCTGAGACTGCAGTGCCAGGAAGTTTTGGTTCGACTTCAGATCAGGATAATTCTCGCTGATCGACATCAGCCGGCCCAGAACGCCGGACAGCTTGTCCTGAGCCTGCTGGAATTCAGCAAACCTGGCCGGATCGGTGATGGTGGACGCATCCACCTTCACCTGTGTGGCGCTGGCGCGCGCCTGGGTTACCGCGACCAGGACGGATTTTTCCTGCACCGCATAGCCGGCCACAGTATTGGCCAGATTAGGAATCAGGTCATTGCGCCGCTGATAAGCAGCCTGCACGTCGGCCCAGCGCGCTTTCACCGCCTGGTCCTTGGTTGGAATGGTATTGACGCCGCAACCGGCAAGGCCCGCGGCAATCGCCACGATGGCAGCAAACGCTGGAACCGCAAGGAATAAATTGACCAAACCGGGCTTGATTTCCGCCAGCCCAGCATAGAGCACCGTGCCACGAATCCTATTTCTACTAGCTTCTGCGCGGCCGAGTGATGAGCCTGACCTTGGTGATAGGTCTGGTTGGGGGCGCTGCTGCTGGCCTCCATGGTGCTGGTGAGCGGCGTACGGGTGCTGGGACGGCTGCTAGACCGCTTAACCGATTTTTTCGACCTGGTGATCAGCGCTATCAACCTGATATTTTCCTTTACCATCGTCGCGCTACTGTTCGCTGCGATCTACAAGCTCCTGCCGAATATCAAACTGCTTTGGCGCGACGTCATCTTCGCCAACTGCGGCACCGCCAGCCTGTTCGAGGCCGGCCAGACCCTGATCGGCTATTTCCTGGCCAACTTCATCACCGCCAATATCTACGGCGCGGCCAGCGGCATCATCGTGCTGCTGATCTGGGTCTATTACTCAGCGCAGGTTTTTTCTTCTGGGCGCCGAGTTCAATAAGGTCTGGGCCCGCCGCTACGGCAGCCAGAGGCGGAACACTTAGCCCAGCACCCAATCAAGCCTGCAGCGACGCTGCTCGGCGCAGTTTCCTGGATACCGCAACGTCACCTGGCGAGAGGGTCAGGTCGCAGTTGGAAGTGCACGATCTTGCTGGTGGTGCCCTTGCCGCCCTCGATATGATGCGGGGTACGGGTAGCATAGGTTGACCACAGGCCTTTGCCCTTCCAACCTTTGCCCGCATCATCAATCCGCCCGTCTAGTCCTTTCGCATAAAATCCCATGGGATAGGGCACGCGCAGGGTGACGAACTTGCCGTCCTTTAAGGCCAGCAGCGCATCTGATGCGTTGCCTGTGGCGATTGGGACGTCGTGGCCCAGCCCGAACGTGTCATGCTGGTCCACCCAGGCGTAGTAGCTCGCTTCGGCGCTGCCTGGGCTTTTGACATTCTTGAACTGCGGCCCAGGGAAGGGATAAAGCGTCCAACCTTCCGGACAATGATTTCCGGTTGCCTTAGGACCATTCAAGGACCCGGTGCATTTGTGCCGGTCAAAGCTGGCGAACTGGCCGCTCGCCAGCGGCATCCAAACCACGCCATGACGATCGATGTCCATCCCGCGCGGGGAATAGCCCTT
>JAPLPI010000223.1 GCA_026400305.1 Alphaproteobacteria bacterium
GTGACCGCATGGGCGGCATCTGCCTGAACTGGGGCTGCATCCCGACTAAGGCGCTGCTGCGCTCTAGTGAAATCTGGCACCTGATGCATCGGCTGGACGAGTACGGGTTCAGCGCCGACAATTTCAAATTCGATATCGAAAAGATCGTCAATCGCAGCCGCGCCGTGTCCAAGCAGCTGTCGGACGGCGTCAGCTTCCTGATGAAGAAACACAAGATCACTGTCATCCCGGGCGAAGCAGCGTTGGCCGGTAAGGGCAAGCTGTCGGTGACCAAGGACGGCAAGGCGACCGATTACGCCGCCAAGAATATAGTGCTGGCGACGGGCGCGCGCGCGCGGACCATGCCGGGGCTGGAGCCGGACGGAAAATTGGTCTGGACCTATCGCGAGGCGATGGTGCCGACCATGTTCCCCAAGTCGCTGCTTGTCGTGGGGTCCGGCGCCATCGGCATCGAGTTCGCCAGCTTCTATCGCACTCTGGGCGCCGAAGTGACGGTGGTTGAAATCCTGGACCGCGTCATGCCGGTGGAGGACGAGGAAATCTCCGCTATGGCAGCCAAGGCATTCACTAAGCAGGGCATGAAGCTGAAGCTGGGCACGCAGGTGACCGCGCTGAAGAAGGGCGCGGACAGTGTCACCTGCAGCCTGAAGGACAAGGCCGGAAAGACGGAAGACATCACGGTGGACCGGGTGATCCTGGCCATGGGCATTGTCGGCAACGTCGAAAATATCGGCCTGGAAGTGGCGGGTATCAAGGTCGAGAAGACCCACATTGTCGCCGGCAAGTATGGCGAGACCGGCGTGGACGGCGTGTGGGCGATCGGCGACCGGGTCGGCGGTCCTTGGCTGGCGCACAAGGCCATGCATGAAGGCGTGATCGTCGCCGAGAAGATCGCCGGTGTGAAGGGCGTGCATCCTCTCAACACCGCGAACGTGGCGGGCTGCACCTATTGTTGGCCGCAGGTTGCGAGCGTCGGCATGACCGAAGACAAGGCCAAGGGAACGGGCCGCAAGATCAAGGTGGGCAAGTTTCCCTTCATCGGAAACGGCAAGGCCATCGCGCTGGGCGAGGCGGAGGGCATGATCAAGACCGTGTTCGACGCTACCACCGGCGAGCTTCTGGGCGCGCATATGATCGGCGCCGAAGTCACCGAGCTGATTCAGGGCTATGTCATCGCCAAGACAGGTGAGCTGACCGATGCCGAGCTATCGCACACCATCTTCCCGCATCCGACCCTGTCGGAAATGATGCATGAGGCGGTGCTGGTGGCGGATGGCGCGGCGCTGCACATCTAGCACTGACACCATGGCCTGCCCTGAGCCGGCCATCCAGAGCTACTAGCTTGACGATTTGTGCGTTTACACTGGATGGACGGGTCAATCCCGCCCATGGTGAGGTTTACAACAAACGCTTCACGTCCTCAGCCATTGCCGAGGCATTTCCGGTGTCGGTGGTTACTAGGCGCGTCTTGCCATCGCGGTCGAAGAAGAACACCGCGTTGGAGTGCATCACTTCGTATGGCGGACCCTGTTTCACGCTGTAGGCGACGCGGTAAGTGCGGGCCAGCGTCGCCAACTGGTTCTCGGTACCGCGCAGACCCACGAACTGGGGCGAGAAGGCCTTGGCGTAATCGGCCATCACGGCGTCGGTATCGCGGTCGGGGTCCACGGTGAGGAACAGCACCGTCACGTCCGGACTGTTCACCCTCGCAACCATGTCGGCGAGATTGGCCAGGGTGGCGGGGCAGACATCGGGGCAGTGGCTGTAGCCGAAGTACAGCGCCACCACCTTGC
>JAPLPI010000412.1 GCA_026400305.1 Alphaproteobacteria bacterium
CACTGTTTGAATCCGGAGCTTTTGAATTTCAGGATGAGGCGGCGCAGATCGCTTCGGTTCTCTGTGGTGCGCAGCCAGGTATGCGCGTGCTGGATCTGGCGGCGGGCGCTGGCGGCAAGAGCCTAGCGCTAGCCGCCGCGATGCAGAACCAGGGCGAGATCGTTGCCTGTGATGTGCGCGGCGAAGCGCTATTCGAATTAGAAAAGCGCAGTGCGCGTGCCGGCGTCACCATCATCAAGACGCTGCCACTGGATCATGGCCAGCCGTCGGGCGATTTCGATCTGGTGCTGGTGGATGCGCCGTGCAGCGGCACCGGCACCTGGCGGCGCCAACCGGAGCTGCGCTGGCGGATGACCCCAGGCTGGCTGGCGGCGCTGACGGAAACCCAGGACAAGCTGCTTGACCAGGCCGCAGCGCTCGTGCGCCTGGGCGGGCGGCTGGCCTATGCCACCTGTTCCATCCTGCCCACCGAGAACCAGGACCGGGTGGAAGCCCTCCAGACCCGCCGGTCTGACTTTACCCCGATCCATCTGGCTCAGGAGTGGAGTTCCAGCCCGCCACCCGGTCTGGGGCCAGATTTCCGGGCCAGTCCGTCCAAAACCGGCACAGACGGCTTCTATTGCGCAGCCCTTTTGAAAAGTTGAAGTCTGGACCGCGAATGACGCATGGTTAAACGCAGCCAAAATGGCTTAAGGTCCCGTATATGATCCGCCGCGCGATTCCTCTCTTGGCCGCTTTTATCTTGGCCACGGCCCCCGCCTTTCCCGCGCCCAAGTCAGCCTCCAAAACCAGTGTGCCCGCCAAGGCCGAGGCGCCACTGAAGGTGGAGGCCCTGCTGATCCAGGCCCGTGCGGCCAGTACCAAGGGTGACACAGAATTGGCCGTGCGCCAGGCGCAATCGGCCATCGTCGCCGATCCGGCGCGTCCAAGCTCTTACGTGGCGCTGGGAGACATCTATGCCGCAGCTGGCCAGTCCGATTATGCCCGCAGCTTCTATGACGCCGCACTGGGCATCGATCCGGCCCAACCCGAGGCGCTGAAAGCTATTGCCGAGCTGGGCAAGAACCGTACTTCCACAACCGCGAATGCAGCCCAATGAGCGTTCTGGTTCTAGATTTCGGCAGCCAGGTCACACAGCTGATCGCCCGGCGCGTGCGCGAGGCCGGCGTCTATTGCGAGATCGTGCCCTTCAACAAGGCCGAGGAAGCACTGGCCAAAAAACCCAAAGCCATCATCCTCTCCGGCGGCCCACGTTCGGTCTATGAGGCGAACAGCCCGCGCGCGCCACAGAGCGTGTTTGAGGCTGGCGTGCCGGTGCTGGGCATCTGCTATGGTGAGATGACGATGTCCGTACAGCTGGGCGGCAAGGTCGAAGGCGGCCACAATCAGGAATTCGGCCGCGCCGAAATCCATGTGAAATCCAAGTCGCCGCTGCTGGAAGGTCTAGCCGAGAGCGGCAGTGAGCCAGTATGGATGAGCCATGGCGACAAGATTACCGCCATTCCGCCCGGCTTTGAAATCGTGGCCTCTTCTGAGGCTTCGCCCTATGCCGTGATCGCCGACGAAAAGCGACGCTTCTATGGCGTACAGTTCCATCCTGAAGTGGTGCACACACCGCGCGGCGCGACTCTGTTATCTAATTTCGTGCGCACCATCGCCGGCATCGAGCCGGAATGGAACATGCACGCCTTCCGTGCTGCGATGGTCGAAAAGATCAGGAAACAGGTTGGCAAGGCTAAGGTGATTTGCGGTCTGTCAGGCGGGGTGGATTCATCCGTTGCCGCAGTTCTGATCCATGAAGCCATAGGTGAACAGCTGACCTGCATCTTTGTCGATACCGGCATGATGCGGTCCGGCGAATCCGAGGAAGTCGTCTCGCTGTTCCGCGGCCATTACAACATCCCGCTGATCCATGCCGATGCGCGAGAGATGTTCCTGGAGAGGCTGCAGGGCATCAGCGATCCCGAACAGAAGCGCAAGATAATCGGTTCCGCCTTCATCGACGTGTTCGACAAGGAAAGCCATAAGATAGGTGGCGCGGAGTTTTTAGCGCAGGGCACGCTCTATCCCGATGTGATCGAAAGCGTGTCCGCCACTGGCGGCCCATCAGTAACCATCAAGAGCCACCATAATGTCGGCGGCTTACCCGATTACATGAAGCTGAAGCTGGTTGAGCCGTTACGCGACCTGTTTAAGGACGAAGTGCGCGCCCTGGGCCGCGAACTGGGATTGCCGCCGGCTTTTGTCGGTCGACATCCCTTCCCCGGCCCGGGCCTGGCCATTCGCATTCCCGGTCACATCACCGAGGAGAAGCTGGATATCCTGCGCAAAGCCGACGTCATCTATCTGGACGAAATACGCAAGGCTGGCCTGTACGACAAGATTTGGCAGGCCTTTGCCGTGCTGCTGCCGGTCAAGACGGTGGGCGTGATGGGCGATGCTCGTACCTATGACCATGTCTGCGCGCTGCGTGCCGTTACCAGCAGCGACGGCATGACGGCGGATTACTATCCCTTCGAGCACAGCTTCCTGGCCCGCACCGCCACCCGTATCGTCAACGAAGTGCGCGGCATCAACCGAGTAGTCTACGATATCACCAGCAAACCGCCTGGTACAATTGAGTGGGAATAATAGTTAAACGCTCGAAAAGTTATATTTCTTAATAACTTTTCTAAGTTCAGAGTATTAAAATTACAAAAATGCGTAAGCGGGGTTTAAGGTCTCGGTTCTGGAGAAAAAACAAAGCCACATTGCAATGACTCGCCATTTCAGTCGCGTGCGATCTGATGGCTATTTTGTTTCCGTTAAATAAAGATGTCATTATATTAATACTCCCTTGGTCTAACCGCGGGATTGCCGCGACGGCATCAATCTAAAAGTAAGAAAATGCGAAAACTTCTCGATGATCACCCTGATTGGCGCTTGTGGTTAAGCCAAAATATTCAGCGCGGTTCTGACAAGGTCGAACTTTTTAAAATTTTGGTCGAAAACAATTTCGATCCTATGGAGGCGTGTACTCTTATTTACAATGGTATCGGAAGGGATATCACCGCCGGAAAAACAAAAAATCCTCAAAGTTTTTTACGGCGAAATAATTCCGATAACTATGACTGGCCAGGTCCGAAAGTTGAAGCTGGTGGTCCGCTGATATCTAAAATTCTGACTAACAAGTTACAACTATATATTTTAACGGATTTTTTGTCGGAAGAAGAATGCCAGAGCGTAGTAAATGCTGGTAATTCCAGCCTTCGGCCGTCAGAGGTTTCGTACCCTGGTAATATCGGTGAGGGAGGCACAACTGCTGCTCACATAGATCAGATTTATCGCTCAAGTCAGACTTGTGACCTTGGCCTCCTTGATAATAAAGATGTTTCATTGGTTGACGAAAAAATTAGTAAGGCAATGGGCCTTCCAATAATTCTATCGGAAGGTACTCAATTGCAACGTTACGAAATTGGCCAGGAATTTCAGAAGCACACCGATTATTTCGAACCTGGCACTAAAGAGTATGTGGAATTTTGTAGTGGTAAAGGTAATAGAACCTGGACCTTCATGATTTACTTAAATGATGTTGAGAAGGGGGGGGGACGCACTTCTTTTCTCTTGGGAAAACGATTTCCCCTCGAGCTGGTACTGCCGTTGCTTGGAATAATTTGCACCCTGATGGTCAAGTAAACTCAAATACTATGCACGCGGGGCTTCCAGTTGAAGCTGGGTACAAGGCGATCATAACTAAGTGGTTTAGAGAGAATTGATATAAATATAACTTTATTGATCTTTTAGAAGGGCCGCGCCGCAGAGCTGTCAAAAACTAATTCTGATTTCCTGCGCCTGCTGTTTTGACCCGTTTTTTTGTACCAAGCGGTTTTATAAAAACTAACTTGTAAAGAAGCTTGGTTTTGTCGAAGAGGCCATTTGGCACGGAGCAGATAGTGATTTTCCACGCCAACTTGAAGTTTTTATTCCTCGGGGCATGGTTGCCTCGATAGCGTGCTGGGAAGCGGCCATATCTCTGCAGAGCTACTAGTGATGGCGCGAAGAATACGGCGGTTTAGAGCTGGACCATTGTATCGGATGCTCGCAGTTCCGCCAGACGCACCAAGCCCGCGGCCTCCGATCTCGTCGGTCTGTTCTGAGCTACTTTGTCAGCGCGCTGGTGGCTAGGTAGGTGACATGGCTGCGATAACGGACTGGATCCCAGCCAAGACCCGGCACTAGCTCGGCCCACACCGCCAGTGACGTTAGGGTGAACAGCAGCTCGGCCGCGGCTGCCGGCGACAGATGCGGGCTCAGTGCCTCTTCGTCCCGGAACCGCTCGGCCAG
>JAPLPI010000082.1 GCA_026400305.1 Alphaproteobacteria bacterium
GGTGAACAGCAGCGGCGCGGTTTCGCCGGAGATACGGGCGACCGCCAGCAATATGCCGGTGATGATGCCGGCGCGGGCGGCCTTCCAGGTCACCAGCTTGATGACGAAATTCTGCGGCGCGCCCAGAGCGCTGGCCGCTTCGCGCAGGCCGTTGGGCACCAGCAGCAGCATGTTCTCGGTGGTGCGCACCACCACCGGGATGACGATCACGGCCAGAGCGGCGGTGCCAGCCCAACCGGAGAAATGGCCCATGCGCACGACCACCAGTTCATAGACGAATAGGCCGATGACAATGGACGGTGCTGACAGTAGGATGTCGTTGACGAAGCGCACCACAAAAGCGAGCCGGCCGTAACGGGCATATTCTGCGAGGTAGGTGCCAGCGAACAACCCGATGGGCGTTCCGACCAGTACCGCGATCATGTTCATCAGGATGCTGCCGCCGATAGCGTTGGCAAGGCCACCCTTGCTGCCCGGCGGCGGCGTGATTTCGGTGAATAGGGTCGGCGACAGCGCCCCGACGCCGTCCACCAGAAGGCCGCCCAGGATGAAGGTCAGCCACACTAGGCCGAAGATCGCCGCGCAGGTGGACAGCACGATGAACACCGTATTGGCCAGACGGCGGCGAAAATACAGCATTTGCGTGATGCGCGACGCGGCGACAGTCATTTACTTCCCCTTGCCCTTTTCTATCTGACTCAGCATCAGCTGGGCGCAGGCCAGAACGATGAAGGTGATGACAAAAAGAAGAAGTCCCAACTCGATCAGCGCGGAGCGATACAGGTCCCCGGTCGCTTCGGTGAATTCGTTAGCGATACTGGCCGAGATGGAGGTACCCGGCGCGAACAGGGATGGCGCAATCTTGTGGGCGTTGCCGATCACGAAGGTAACGGCCATGGTTTCGCCTAGGGCGCGGCCCAGCGCCAGCATGGCGCCGCCCACCACGCCGGTCTGGCAGAAGGGCAGGCAGACTTTCCACATTACTTCCCAGCTGGTGGCGCCCAGGCCATAGGACGCTTCCTTCAACACGCTGGGTACAGTTTCCAGCACGTCGCGGGTAACCGCCGAGATGAAGGGCAGAATCATTATCGACAGGATCAGGCCAGCGGTGAAGATGCCGACGCCGAAGGTCACGCCACCGAACAGGGTGCCCAGCACCGGTATGTCGGCGACCGCGGTGGCGACCGGTTCCTGCACATGCAGCTGGAACCAGGGCGCGAAGACGAAGAAGCCCCAGATGCCATAGATGATGGAGGGGATGCCGGCCAACAGTTCGACCGCGATGCCGATCGGGCTGCGTAGCATACGCGGGCAAAGGTCGGTGAGGAAAATGGCGATGCCGATGCCCACCGGCATGGCGATGACCATGGCGATGATGCTGGTGACCAGGGTGCCATAGATGGGCGCCAGCGCGCCGAAGCGTTCGCGGGTCGGGCTCCAGGCTTCGGTGGTGATGAAGCTGAAGCCGAATTCCTTGAAGGCCGGCATGGATCCAAAGACCAGCGAGGTGATGACCCCGGCGAAGATTGCCAGCACGGCCAGCGCCGCGGCCAACGCCATCATGCGGAAGCGAAAGTCCCCCGCACCTGCCTTGCGCGCGGTTTCGACACTGGCGGTAAGGGCGGACGGTTCGCTCAAGCTGATATCTGTCAAAAAACGGCCCCGGGAAGTCGTAATCGGGCGCAATTCACACCCGGCCCACACCACGAACATCACAGTCTTGCAACGCTTTTGTGACGGTGCCGGAATTATGCCACAAGCCATTGTTTTAGCGATATTTTCTGATTTATCAGATCCTGTCGCCCACCGCCCGTCCGGGTTAACAAAACATCCGGGACTTTAAGCGTTTCTGAAGGTAACGGAGGGCACATTGTGCCTGAGAAACCCAGCAATAAGGCCGTATCCGAAGGTGTTGGCGCGGATCATACGCATCGTTTTTGGCGGCGTTGGCTAATGTTGTGCTGACAGGTCAGCTGACCCTGATCTCGCCCGCCAGTTTCGGCGCGCTGCTGGCCGTGGCGCTGGCCTTTATACTCAACACGCTTTTGACCGCGCGCGAACGCGGCGAGACCCTGTCGCGCCATGCGTCGCAGCTCAAAACCATCGCCGGGCGCTTAGAAGCCTCGCTCAAGAATGCCGCTACCATCAATGCGCGCCTTAACCAGAGCAAGGCGCGCTACAAGGGCCTGGTGGACGCGCAGGACGACGCCATCTTCCGCCCCGACAGCGCCAGCCGCCTGACCTACGGAAACGATGCCTTCTTCAAATTGTTCGGGATCAATTCGGCGCGCGCGAACGGCTATCCCTTCGCGACCGAGCCGCTTCCGGAAAGCCGCGCGCCCCTGTTCGGCAGCTTTCTGGAGGCGGGCCGCAACCGCGCCCGCTATGACCAACATGTGAAGACCACCAACGGCTATCACTGGATCGCCTGGTAAGATTTCGCGGTGCGCGATTCCCATGGTCGCCTGGTGGAAGTGCAAAGCGTGGGCCGCGACATCACGGACCGCAAGATCCTGGAAGATGCGCTGACCGAAGCGCGCGACAATGCCGAAGAGGCCAGCCGCGCCAAGTCTGGCTTCCTGGCCACCATGAGCCACGAAATCCGCACGCCCATGAACGGCGTGCTGGGCATGGGCCGCCTCCTGCTCGAAACCGAACTGCGCCCCGAACAACACACTTATGCGGAGGCCATCACCCAGTCGGGCGAAGCGCTGCTGACCTTGATCGGCGACATCCTGGACTTCCCCAAGATCGAAGCGGGCATGCTGCAGCTGGACGTAGACGAAGTGGATCTTCGAACTATGCTTTGCAGCATCTCTGAACTTCTGTGCCCGCGCGGCCATGCCAAAGGCGTGGAAGTCACCGTTATTGTTGCTCCAGACGTGCCGCAAACCATCCTGGCCGATGAAGGGCGCCTGCGTCAGGTCATCACCAACCTGATGGGCAATGCCGTCAAGTTCACCGAAAAAGGCGGCGTCTGCGTCGAGATCAAGAATCTGGGCGAGGTGTTGCGCTTCGATGTGCGCGACACCGGCGTGGGCGTGCCGCCCGCCAAGTGCCAGGAAATTTTCGAGGAATTCGTCCAGGCCAATTCCAGCCATGCGCGCAAGTTCGGCGGTACCGGCCTAGGCCTGGCGGTTTCCAAGCGGCTAGTCGACGCAATGGGCGGCGAGATCGCGGTGGACGCAGCCCCCGAGGGCGGTTCCTGCTTCTGGTTCAACCTGCCCGCCAAGGTCATGACCCCGGCACAAGGCGGCAAGCCGCTGGCCGACATGCGCGTGGCGGTAATGAGCCGCAACAAGACGCTGCGCGAAGGCATATACCTGCAGATCGCCGCGGCCGGCGGCATTCCCGCCGACCCGGCGGGGCCCACCGATGCGGTTCTGATCGATGCGGGCACCGCCAATGTGCTAGACCTGACGGTGCAGCCTGACCCTTCAATCCCCGCACTGGTGCTGCTGACACCCAATGCGCGCGGCGCCTTGGAGGAAATGCGCAGACTTGGTTTTGCCGGTTACCTGGTCAAGCCGGTGCGCCAGTCCTCGCTGGTGACGCGCTTGAATCTGAGCCGCCGCGACAATGAGCTGGCCGCCTATCAGCGATATGAAGCACCGGTCGAGGTCGCCCCGGTGGCCGAAGTGCCCGTGGAAATTCACGACGACCTGCCGCCGCTGGTGAACCAGCCGGTGGCGCAGCAGGAAATGGAAGCACTGGATTTCGATCCGCCCGCCATCCCCGCGCCCTTCCTGGAAGACCATACGCCGGAAGCACGCAGCGTGGGGCCCGCGCATGTGCATGCGCCTTCTGCGGAAGAAGGACTGCGCATCCTTCTGGCCGAAGACAATCCCATCAACATGATGCTGATCCGCGAGCTGCTGCGCCGCCGTGGCCACACCGTCACCGAAGTCACCAACGGCAATGACGCGGTGCAGGCGATGCTGAATGGCGGATTTGATCTTCTGCTGACCGACATCCACATGCCAGGCATGGACGGCTTCCTGACCAAGCCGGTGGACCCCACCGAGCTGGAGGAAATGTTCCTGATGCTGTTCCCTAGCGAGGAGCGTTCGCATATCGTCGCGGCATGACCGCTTTGGGGGCGTCGGCGCGCAAGCGCCATACATTCAAGGATTATCTCAGTCCGCGCGTGCTGGTGATGCTGGCTCTGGGCTTTTCGTCAGGTTTGCCCTTCCTGCTTGTGGGTAACACGTTCGGCTTCTGGCTGCGCGATGAGGGCACTACCCTCAAGGCCATCGGATTCATTTCCTGGGTCGGCATCGCCTATTCCCTGCAGTTTGCCTGGGCGCCGCTGCTTGACCGCGTGCCCACGCTCAAGTTCTTGGGCCAGCGGCGGGGCTGGATGGTGCTGTCCCAGGTGCTCACGGCGGTCGGTCTCATCGCCATGGCGATGGTGGGGACCAGTCACGGCCTGACAGTGCTAGGGGCTTGCGCCCTGCTGGTCGCGTTCGCGTCGGCCACCCAGGACATCGCCATATCGGCCTGGCGGATCGAGATCGCGAAAAGCCCGGACGAGCTGGGACTCCTCACCTCCGCCAACACCATCGGCTATCGCGTGGCGCTGCTCTGCACCGACTCCCTTATCCTAGTGTCAGCCCAGCATCTGGGCTGGCCCCTGTCCTACACCATCTGCGGCGTGGCGATGGGTATTGGCCTGATCGCCAGCCTGATTGCGCGAGAACCGGAACGCGCCGAAGCGGTGATAGCGCAGAAGGAAAAGGAAAAGCCGCTCTGGACGCCGCGCGGCTTTTTCGACGCCGTGGCGGGGCCCTTCATCATCTTCTTCAAGACCCATGGCGCGGCAGCCTTGCTGATGCTGCTGGCGATCAGCCTGTACCGGCTGCCCGACTTTGTGCGCGGGCCCATGCTGAACCCGTTTTACCATGACATGGGCCTGAGCAAGGACATGATCGGGGCGGTGCGGGCGACCGTCGGCATCGCCTCCATCTTCGCCGGCGTGGCGGCGGGCGGGCTCCTCTCACTGCGGCTGGGTTATATGCGCGCGCTCATTCTGGGCGGACTGCTTCAGGGGCTTGGGATTGCCGCCTTTGCCCTGATGACCCTGACCGGATCGGACGTGGCGGCCTTTTCGGCGGTCATGGCCTTTGACGACTTCGCCATCAGCGTGGCGGGCGTGACCCTGGTCGCCTACATGTCCAGCCTGACCAGCCTGGGCTATACCGCAACGCAATACGCGTTGTTGTCCTCGACCTATGCCCTAGCGGGAAAAT
>JAPLPI010000045.1 GCA_026400305.1 Alphaproteobacteria bacterium
TATAGGGTCGGCCCCGGTTAAGGGTAAATTTGTCCGGCCGGTGCGTATCATCGGCGTGTTTCTGGGAGCAGCTTGATGGCGTCCGCAGCCGAACAATTGGCAGCCAATTTTAACTTCGGCTCCATCTCCAAGGCCAAGGAGTTGCGCAGCCGCATCTTCTTCACACTTGGCGCCCTGATCGTGGCGCGCCTGGGCAGCTACATTCCAATGCCCGGCATTGACCCGGCGGCGCTGGCCCAGCAGATGGGCCAGACCGGCGGCGGCGTGCTGGACATCTTTAACACGTTGTCGGGAGGCGCGGTCGGCCGCATGGCGGTCTTCGCCTTGGGTATCATGCCCTACATCTCCGCCTCCATCATCATCCAGCTGATGACCACGGTTTTTCCTGAACTGGAAGCGCTGAAAAAGGAAGGCGAGGCGGGTCGGAAGGTCATCAATCAGTACACCCGCTATTTCACAGTCGCGCTGGCGGTGATCCAGGCTTATGGCATCGCGCTAGGGCTGGAGCATTTCGGCGGCACGAGCCACGTTGTCATCCATCCCGGCCTGATGTTCCGCATCGGCGCGGTCGTCACCCTGACGGGCGGCACGATGCTGCTGATGTGGATCGGCGAGCAGATCACCAGCCGCGGCGTCGGCAACGGCATCTCGCTGATCATCTTCGCCGGTATCGTCGCGGTCCTGCCGCGGGGCATCTGGCAGATGTTCTCCATGACCCGCACCGGGGCCCTGTCGGGCGTCGGCATGCTGCTGATCATGGCCATCGCCATCCGACTCGTCCCATCTGCCGCTGAAGCTCAACGTGTCGGGCGTCATCCCGCCGATCTTCGCGTCCTCGATCCTGCTGCTGCCCACTACCGTGGCCAGCTTCAATGCCGCTAACCTGCCGGGCTGGCTGCAAACTGTGGTCACCTATCTCAGCCGCGGCCAACCGCTGTATCTGGTAATGTATGCGGTTCTGATCCTGTTTTTCTCCTTCTTCTACACCTCGATCGTCTTCAATCCTGAAGAGACGGCCGAGAATCTGAAGAAGTATGGCGGCGTCTTCCCGGGCATTCGCCCCGGCAAGAAGAGCGCCCAGTTTATAGACTATACGCTCACTCGCATTACTGTGATCGGCGCGCTGTACCTGACATTCGTCTGCCTGCTGCCCGAATTTATGTTCTACAAGTACAACCTCAGCTTCTCGCTGGGCGGAACCTCGATCCTGATCGTGGTCTCGGTCACCATGGATACGGTGGCGCAGATTCAGAGCCACCTGGTGGCGCAGCAATATGAAGGCCTCTTGAAGAAGTCTAAGTTGCGAGGAGCGAGAAGGTGAACCTGGTTCTGTTCGGACCGCCGGGTGCGGGCAAGGGCACGCAATCCAAAATTCTTACTGAGAATCGCGGCATGCCGCAGCTTTCTACCGGTGACATGCTGCGGGTCGCCATCGAGGCAGGAACGCCGCTGGGCCTGTCAGTGAAGGCCACCATCGCCAATGGCGAGCTGGTCTCGGATGAGACCGTGATCGGTATCATCGCAGAAGGCTATGACCAGCCCGCCTGCAAGGACGGCGCGGTGTTCGACGGCTTTCCCCGCACCATCCTCCAGGCCGAAGCGCTGGACCGGATGCTGGTTGAGCGGGGCAAGAAGATCGACCTAGTGCTGGAACTGAAGGTGGACGAAGCCGTCCTGCTGAGCCGGGTGGAAGCCCGGATCAAGGCCGGCGGGGTCCTGCGGTCGGACGACACCCCGGAAACCCTGGCCCACCGGCTGGAGGTTTACTATAAGAAAACGGCCCCGCTGCTGGATTTCTACCGGGGACAGGGCAAACTCAAGAGCGTGGACGGGATGGCTCCCGTGGAGACCGTAACCGCGCAGGTGGCGGCGGTTTTGGACGGTGTCTTGGCCTGATTTTGGCAGTATGGCAATAAATCTCGGTCAGGCATTGACGGGAAGGGGGCTATTCCTATAATTCGCGCCCTCGCGACAGTTTTCCTGTCATTTCCGGGCTTTTTGGGCGTTTTTCACTTCGCTCAGGTCCTGATTTGATCGGTATTTTGCCGTTAATAATTTTGTTAACAAGTTCAATGGCTTGAAAAGCCTTCGGAGAACACTGTGGCACGTATCGCCGGCGTCAATATCCCGACCCAAAAGAGAGTCCAAATCGGACTTCGCTATATTCATGGAATCGGTCCGCATACCGCGCAGAAGATCGTCGCGCAGTTGGGGATCGATCCGACCCGCCGCGTCAGCGACCTGACGGAGTCCGAGGTCATCCAGATCCGCGAAATCATCGACCGCGATTTCATGGTTGAAGGCGACCTGCGCCGCGACGTCGCGATGAACATTAAGCGTCTGATGGACCTGGGCTGCTACCGGGGCCTCCGTCACCGCAAGAGTCTGCCGGTCCGCGGCCAGCGTACCCACACCAACGCCCGCACGCGCAAAGGCCCTGCCAAAGCGATCGCCGGCAAGAAGAAAGTCACGAAGTAAGCCATGGCTGACGATAAGAAGTCGGGCGGCAAGGCCCCCCGCGCCCGCAGGAAAGAAAAGAAAAACATCGTTGTTGGCGTGGCGCATGTCGCCGCGACCTTCAACAACACAATCGTCACCATCACCGACACCCAGGGCAATGCTGTATCCTGGTCGAGCGCAGGCATGATGTGCTTCAAGGGTTCGCGCAAGTCCACGCCATATGCGGCGCAGATGGCCGCCGAAGACGCCGGCCGCAAGGCTGTCGAGCACGGCATGCGCACTCTGGAAGTTGAAGTTTCCGGCCCGGGTTCAGGCCGCGAGTCGGCGCTGCGCGCGCTGCAGGCCATCGGCCTCGTTGTCACCTCCATCCGCGATGTGACGCCGATCCCGCACAATGGCTGCCGCCCGCCCAAGCGCCGCCGCGTTTAAGATTTTTTCGGACGTACCGCTAACCCGTCGAACGTATGGGCATGGTCCGACATGCTCGGGACACGATGAGGAAAAGACATGTTTCAGAAGAACTGGCAGGAACTGATCAAGCCGGGCAAGCTCAAGACCGAAAGTGGTCATGACGCTGGCCGTACCGCCACCATCACCGCCGAACCGTTGGAACGCGGTTTCGGCTTGACGCTTGGCAACTCCTTGCGCCGCGTGTTGCTGTCGTCGCTGCAGGGCGCCGCCGTCACCGCTATCTCCATCGAAGGAGTGCTGCACGAATTCTCGTCCATCCAGGGCGTGCGCGAAGACGTCACCGACATCGTGCTCAATGTGAAGATGATCGCGCTGCGTATGCATGCCGAAGGTCCCAAGCGCGTTTCGTTACGCAAGCAGGGTCCGGGTGAAGTGAAGGCCGGCGATATCCAGACCTCCGCCGACATCGAAATCCTCAATCCCGAACTGGTGCTCTGCACCCTGGATGAGAAGGTGGATTTCCGCATGGAGCTCACCATCTCCACCGGCAAGGGCTATGTCCCGGCCGACCGCAACCGTCCGGAAGATGCGCCGATTGGCCTGATCCCAGTGGACTCGCTGTTTAGCCCGGTGAAGAAGGTTTCCTACAAGGTCGAGAACACCCGCGAGGGCAAGATTCTCGACTATGACAAGCTGACGCTGACCATTGAAACCAATGGCGCCGTCATGCCGGACAATGTCGTGGCCTATGCCGCGCGTATCCTGCAGGACCAGCTTCAGGTCTTCATCAACTTCGAGGAGCCGCGCGAGCGTGCCGCCGAAGAAGCCAAGCCTGACCTGGCGTTCAATCCGGTGCTTCTGAAGAAGGTGGACGAGCTGGAACTGTCGGTGCGTTCGGCCAACTGTCTGAAGAACGACAATATCGTCTATATCGGCGACCTGATCCAGAAGACCGAAGCCGAGATGCTCCGCACCCCGAACTTCGGCCGCAAGTCGCTGAACGAGATCAAGGCCGTTCTCGCCGAAATGGGCCTGCACCTGGGCATGGAAGTGCCCGGCTGGCCGCCCGAGAATATCGAAGACCTCGCCAAGCGTTACGAAGACCAATACTGATCTTTTAGAAAGCCACTCCTATGCGTCATGGCAATCAAGGCCGAAAGTTCAACCGCACCGCTTCGCACCGCAAGGCGATGTGGGGCAACATGACCGCCGCGCTGATCAAGCACGAGCAGATTAAGACCACGCTTCCGAAGGCCAAAGACCTTCGCCCCGTGATTGAGAAGCTGGTGACCCTGTCGCGCCGCGGCGCAAAGGATCTGCATGCCCGCAGCCAGGCGCTGGCCCAGATCAAGGACGCCGACCAGGTGACCAAGCTGTTCGACGTGATAGGCCCGCGTTATGTCGGCCGTCCGGGCGGCTATACTCGCGTGCTGAAGGCCGGTTTCCGCCATGGCGACAATGCCCCGATGGCGATCATCGAGTTCATCGACCGGGACGAGGGCGCCAAGGGCCTGGATTCTGGTCCGGTGGAAGTATCGGAAGACGCGGAAGCCTGATTTTCGCCAAACACGCATTGAAAATGGGGCGGCAGAAATGCCGCCCTTTTTTTGTTGTTCAAACGTTGTGACTTTTGATTTGGAACTTTTGAAAGGCCATAATCATGCACAAACTCTGGATTTTCCTGCCGGTACTGAGCCTTGGCCTGGCCGCCTGCGGTCCCCGCGACAGCTGCGAGGTGCAAGATGCTGAGCGTCCATGCCATGAGCCGGGAGCAGAAGGCCAATGCCCTGGGTGTGCCGCCGGACCGCATCCCGGTGGACCAGCCCGTGGCGGAAAGCCCGGCCTCGCAGTCGGCCTATGCCGCCTATGTGGACGAGCATAACCGCGCGGTGCAGACCGTATTCTGCATCGACAACTAGGACTACAACGCCCGGGGCATGAAGAATGAAATAAGCACCGTGGCGCGCGCCGTAATGGCCACCTGCCATGAAGGCGCGGAAGTCGATACGCTGGCCACCGTGCTCAAGTATCGTAACTGCGCGAGGGGCAACAAATAGCATTGGACTTGTACAAGACTGTCGGGAGGCTGGGCGTGACGAAGACATTATCGATTGCCGTGGGCGCGTGTGCATTGGCCGCGGCGGTCATCTATGCCGTACCGGCGTTGACGGCGGATACCAAGCCGGAGCCGTTGCGCGTGGCACCGCCGGCGCCGCGCGCGCTGCCAAGTGCGCCCGCATCTATGGGCCAGGTGCAGCTGACCTTTGCGCCCGTCGTGCGGCGTGTCGCCCCCGCCGTGGTCAATGTCTATTCCAAGTCGGTGGTGCAGGCCCAGGTCAATCCCTTCTTCAATGACCCGCTGTTCAGTCAGCTGTTCGGCAATCCCGAAATGCGCCAACGCGTGCAGCAGAGCCTGGGCTCCGGCGTCATTGTGCGTGCCGACGGCCTTATCCTGACCAACAATCATGTGGTGGAAGGCGGCAACGAGATCACCATCGCCCTGTCCGACAAGCGCGAGTTCAAAGCCAAGGTGCTGCTGGCCGATCCGCGCACCGATCTGGCGGTGCTGAAGATCGACACCAAGGGCGAGCGTCTGCCGGCGTTGACCTTCGCTGATTCCGACCAGGTGCAGGTGGGCGATCTGGTGCTGGCGATCGGCGATCCCTTCAATGTCGGCCAGACCGTCACCATGGGCATCGTCTCGGCCCTGGCGCGCACCCAGATTTCGGCCGGCGACTACCAGTTCTTCATCCAGACCGACGCGGCCATTAATCCGGGCAATTCCGGTGGCGCGCTGGTCACCACCGACGGCAAGCTGGCGGGCATCAACACTGCCATCTATTCGCGCAGCGGCGGCAGCATCGGTATCGGATTTGCCATTCCCGCCAACCTGGCGCGGCGCGTGGTCGAAGGCGTGGAGGGCGCCAAGGGCGCCGCCACCGCCAGCTTGCGGCTGGCCTGGGTCGGCGCCAGCGGCCAGCCGGTCACCAGCGCCATCGCATCCTCGCTGGGCTTGCCCAAGCCGGGCGGTGTGCTGATCAAGGATGTCTATCCGGGCGGCCCGTTGGGGAATGCCGGGGTAAAGTCGGGCGAAGTGGTGCAGTCGGTGGACGGGGTGGCGGTAGACGACATCCAGTCGCTGAACTATCGCACCGCCACCCACAAGTCGGGCGACACGGTGCGGATGCATGTCGCGGCCGGCAAGACGGCGCGCGACGTCACCGTCACCGTGGCATTGCCGCCGGAAAATCCGCCGCGCGATCTTCAGAACATCGCCGGGCGCAATCCGCTGACCGGCGCCAAGGTCGAGAACATCTCGCCCGCCACCGCCACCGAGTTGCAGATGGATGTGATGGCCAAAGGCGTGGCCATCGTGTCCGTCAGCCCCACAGGCATTGCCGCCAACTACGGTTTCCAGCCCGGCGACATCGTGCGCAGCGTGAACGGCGTCACCATCAATCGCGTGGGCGAGCTGGTGCGGCTGCTGAACGCCATCAATCGCTGGAACCTGGTGGTGGAGCGCGGCGGGCGCAAATTGTCGCTGTCTGTAGAAGGCTGAAGCTCGACCAGCGCCAAAGGCTGGACACAATCTCCGACGTCATCGTCACATTTGTGATCATCGCAGGTGTGGTCGTGGCAACAATGTGTTTGGAGAATTGTTACCGCATGTTGCCTGCAGATAAATTCTGCAGCAGTTTCAGGCTTGTAACGCGACCGCGCGCACCCAGCTGCGTTAAGCCTTGTGCATGGGGGCCATGCACAAGGGACTGAAATGAAAAAACAGTTTGTTGCGTCCGCCGCGGCGTTGAGCCTCGGCACATTCGCGGCCCAGGCCGATACCTATGTTTCCGTGCTGGACGGGCCGACCTTCGCGCCTGCCTTGCGCGTCGGCGGCTCCAAGTTCGACATGGACATCGGCTTCAATGTCGGCGCGCGTGTCGGCGCCAGCCTGGAGCGCTGGAACTTGCCGAACTTTTCGGTGAAAGCGGACGGGCTGTTCGGCCAGTCCAACTACAAGGGCACCAGCAATGCGCAGCTGCAGACCAGTTCCTATATGGGCAACCTGATCTATCACGTGCCGATGGATTCGCCGTTCGGCGTCTATGGCGGCGCCGGCCTGGGTGCGGTCAATACCAATATCGACAATGGCGTGGGCAATCATGGCGGTTCGACTGTGCTGGGCTGGAAGGCGCTGGGCGGGGTGAAATATCGCGTTTCTGAATGGGCCAGCCTGTTCGCCGAGTATCGCTACCAGGACGCCCACAATGTGAATGCCGGTGGCCTGACCCAGGTCGGCAACCGCTCGAACAACCTGTCGTTCGGGGTTAAGTGGCATCTTTAAAATAG
>JAPLPI010000258.1 GCA_026400305.1 Alphaproteobacteria bacterium
GTGGAGCATGCGCCGTCCTGGCTGCAGCCCTGGGCACGGCTTGCGCGGCTGGACCGGCCGATCGGCACCTGGCTGCTGCTGTGGCCCTGCATCTTCGGGCTGCTGCTTGGCGCGGCGGCCGATGAACGCCGCTTCCTGGACTGGCATGACCTTTATTATGTAATCTTGTTCGCCATCGGCGCGCTGGTGATGCGCGGCGCGGGCTGCACCTTCAACGACATCATCGACCGCGACATCGATGCCGCGGTGGCTCGCACCGCCGGACGCCCCATCCCGTCCAGCGCCATCAGCGTGCGCGGCGCCGCGCTGTTCCTGGTGGCGCAATGCCTGGTCGGGTTGGCGATCCTGCTTCAATTCAACTGGTTCGCTGTGGCGCTGGGCGCGGCTTCGCTTTTGCTGGTCGCCGCCTACCCCTTCATGAAGCGCATCACCTGGTGGCCGCAGGCCTGGCTGGGCCTGACCTTCAACTGGGGCGCGCTGCTGGGCTTTGCCGCCCAGACCGGCCGCCTCGATGTCGGCGATGCGATGCTCTATGCCGGACTGATCTTCTGGACCCTGGGCTATGACACCATCTACGCCCACCAGGACAAGGACGATGACGAGCTGATCGGCGTCAAATCAACCGCGCGGCTTTTGGGCAACGACACGCGCAAATGGGTGCTGCGCTTCTATGCCATCGCCTTCACATTGATTTTGGCGGCCGGCTTCACCGAGCATACCGGCTGGAGCTTTGCCTTCCTGATGCTGGCGGCCGGCGCGCATCTGCTTTGGCAGGTCAAGAAGCTGGACATCAATAGCGCCGACAATTGCCTTTCCGTGTTCCGCTCCAACCGCGAAGCCGGTGCGCTGATCGCATTGGCCTTCCTGCTGGCAAGCTGGCTGGCCTGATGGCCCTTTCCATCCTGACGATGCACGGCCTGCTGCTGTTCATCGCCGCGGAGCTGGTCTTTTCGCTCACCCCCGGGCCCACCGTGATGCTGATCAGCGCCTATGGCTTCAAGGGCGGCTTTCGCGATGCGCTGTCCGCCATCGCAGGCACCCAGACCGGCAACACGCTTTGGTACGTGATCTGCGTAACGGGATTGGGCGCCGCCGTGACGGCCTCGCCGCTGGTGTTCCATCTCATCAAGCTGGCTGGCGCGGCTTACCTGATCTGGCTGGGACTGTCCGCGCTGCGGAAGAGCCGCCATGCCCAGACCGAGGCGATGGGTTCCAAGCTGAAAGGCAAGCCCTACCTACAAGCCACCCTCACCCAGATGGGCAATCCCAAGGCGATCCTGTTCTTCGGTGCCTTCGTGCCGCAGTTCCTAGACACGCATGCGCCGCTGATGCCGCAATATATTATCATGTTCGTGGTCACCTTGATCGGCGAAAGCATCATCCTGACCGGCTATGGCGCGCTGGCAGCCTATGGCGAACACAAAGCGGCACCGAATCAGGCCGTCTGGCGCGAACGCATCAGCGGCCTGGTGCTGCTAGCGCTGGGCGTGATGGCGGCGCTGGCATGACACCAGAAGATTTCATCACCTCCACTGCCGCCCTGGTCGCGCCGCCGCTGGTGCCCGAGTTCAAGCTGTACCTCGCCACCGAAGTCGTGGCG
>JAPLPI010000049.1 GCA_026400305.1 Alphaproteobacteria bacterium
CCGCCCCAGGCGTTGGAAGGCCTGGGCGCCGACGTCAAGTCGCGCCTGGCCGGCGGGCTTTGCGTGGGCCTGGACAAGCCCGACCGCGACACCCGGCTGGCGATCCTGAAATCCCGAGCAACCGAGTTCACCCGCCACAAGCCCGAAGTGGTGCTGCCAGAAAGCGTGCTGGAACGCATCGCCGACATGGATGATGCGTCCCCCCGCGAGTTGATCGGGGTGTTCACCAAGCTGGCGACCTACGCCGACCTCACCAAGAAGCCGGTGACCCTGGAAACCGCCGAGGAAGCGGTGGGCCTGCGCGCCGGCCCGGGCGCCAAAACCTCGATCGAGGACATCCAGAAGAAAACCGCAGAGTTCTACAAGCTGGACGTGAAGGACTTCCATTCCTCCCAGCGCGCCCGCCGGGTCGCCAGGCCGCGCCAGGTCGCCATGTACCTGTCGCGCAAGCTGACCACCCGCTCCCTGCCCGAGATCGGGCGGCGTTTCGGGGGCCGCGACCACACCACGGTGCTACATGCCTGCCGCCGCATCCAGGCCCTGATTGTAGAAGATGCGCTGTTCCGCCAGGAGGTCGACTTCCTGTCCCAGATGCTCCAGCGCCGTCCTGAAATCTGAGCCGAAAAATCCATTCTTTTCAGGGTCCAAAACAGGCGGAAAACTTCGATTTTCCGCCTGTTTTTTTTGCTTGATTCTGTCCATTTCTGCTATAATTCAGAACTTGAGTCTTGGGGCCGTTTGCGGCCATCCCAAACACAAGTAGATTGGGCATTTTCGGGCCCCCTTTGCAGCATCTGGGGGCGCCGCAAAACGTGTCAGCTAACCGGGCGGTATAACGATGAAGATCAACGTCGAACGCGGCGCATTTCTCAAAGCTCTGAGCCATGTGCAAAGCGTCGTAGAGCGCCGCAACACCATCCCGATCCTGTCCAACGTGCTGATCGAGGCCGCCAAGAGCAAACTCAAGCTCACCGCCACCGACCTAGACATCGAGATCGTGGAAAGCCTGCCTGCCGATGTGCTGCGTAACGGCTCTGCCACCGCGCCGGCCCACATGCTCTACGACATCGTACGCAAGTTGCCCGATGGCGCCCAGGTGCAGGTTGAACTTCTCTCCAGTGAAGGCGGACGGCTCGCGGTTTCCGCAGGCACGTCGCGTTTCGAACTATCCTGCCTGCCGCGCGAAGACTTTCCGCAGATGGCGGCCGGCGCCCTGCCGCACAAGTTCCGCCTGGCGGCCGACGATCTCAAGCGCATCATCGCCAAGACACGCTTTGCGATCTCGACCGAGGAAACCCGCTATTACCTGAACGGTATCTATGTCCATGCCGCCAAGGACACCAAGCCGCCGGTGATGCGCGCCGTGGCCACCGACGGCCACCGCCTGGCCCGCTACGAGATGGAACTGCCCGATGGCGCTGCCGACATTCCCGGCGTGATCATCCCGCGCAAGACGGTTGGCGAGCTGATGAAGCTGCTGGATGACGCCGACGGCGCAATCGACATCTCGCTGTCTGACACCAAGATCCAGTTTGGCTTCAATGGCGTGGAACTGACCTCCAAACTGATCGACGGCAATTTTCCGCCCTATGAGCGCGTGATCCCGTCGGGCAACGACAAGTCGCTGGCGCTGGAAGCCAAGGAATTTTCCCAGTCGGTGGACCGCGTGTCCACCATTAGCGCCGACAAGACTCGCGCGGTGAAGCTGAACCTGTCCAAGGACAAGGTCACCCTGTCGGTGGTGAACCCCGAAAGCGGAACCGCCACCGAAGACGTGGGCGCCACCTACAGCGCCGGCGCGCTGGAGATCGGCTTCAACGCACGCTACCTGCTGGACATCACCAGCCAAATCGAAGGCAAGGAAGTGCGCTTCCTGCTGTCGGATGCGGGCTCGCCCGCCATCATCGAGGATGCAGAGGACCCGCGTACTCTTTACGTCCTCATGCCTCTCAGGGTCTGATTTGACGGTTGCGGTCAACATGCACGCGGACGCGGCGCCCAGCCGACTCGCGGTCACGCGCCTGAAGCTGACCAACTTTCGTTCCTATGCCTCGGGCGAGCTCGCCGTGTCGGGTGCGCCCGTCGTGCTGGCCGGTCCCAACGGCGCGGGCAAGACAAATGTGCTGGACGCCATCTCGCTTCTGTCGCCCGGCCGCGGACTGCGCGGCGCCAAGCTGGCAGAACATACCCGCAAGGGGCCAGTAGCGTCGGAAGAGACGCTGTGGGCGGTGGCGGCCACCGTGGCGCGCGGCGAGACTGAATATGAGATCGGCACCGGGCTGACGCAGGCGTCAGCCTCGCGCCAAGTGCGCCTCAATGGCGCGGCGGCGAGTAGCAGCGCCGATCTAGGCGACATCGTGCAGCTGATCTGGCTGACCCCGGCGATGGACCGCCTGTTCATCGAAAGCGCCGGCGGACGCCGCCGCTTCCTCGACCGGCTGGTGCTGGGTTTCGATGCCAGCCACGCCCGTAGCGCTACGCGTTATGAGACCGCGATGCGCGAACGCGCGCGGCTGCTGAAATACGGCCCGCGCGATCCGGCCTGGCTGGACGGGCTGGAAAATGAAATGGCCGAGGCCGGGGTGCTGATCGCCCAGGCGCGCGCGGCCACAGTGGAAAATCTATCCCGCGCCCTGACCGAACGCGGCCAAGCCGGCGCGTTCCCAGCCGCATCGCTGGCCCTGACAGACGAATTTCATCTCTCCACAGCCGATAGCCTGCGCGCAGCCTTTGCGGCGTCGCGCATCCGCGATGCCGAAGCCGGGCGTACCCTCACCGGCCCGCACACCACCGATCTGGCCGTGCGCCAGACGGCCAAGCGCGCCGATGCCCGCGACGCCGCGCCGCCTTGTTCGAGGAAATTCGCGCCCTGTCCGCCCAGGCATGGATGACCGGTACCGACCTATCCCTGTTCGACGGCGCGGCCTGCGAAACCTTCGAAGTCCGCAACGGCGTCTTTCTTCCCCAATGATACCCTGGTGATCTGAATGTCCGAACCCAACATGAACACGTACGACGCCGACAGCATCAAGGTCCTCAAGGGCCTGGACGCGGTGCGCAAGCGCCCCGGCATGTATATCGGCGACACCGATGACGGTTCGGGCCTGCACCACATGGTCTATGAGGTAGTGGACAATGCGGTAGACGAAGCGCTGGCTGGCCATGCCAACCGCATCGATGTCATCCTCAATCCCGATGGCTCCTGCACCGTCCGCGACAATGGCCGCGGCATTCCTACCGGCATCCATTCCGAGGAAGGCGTGTCGGCGGCCGAGGTCATCATGACCCAGCTGCATGCCGGCGGTAAATTCGACGAGAATGCCTACAAGGTCTCGGGCGGCCTGCACGGCGTTGGCGTGTCGGTGGTCAACGCGCTGAGCGAGTTCCTGGACCTGCGCATCTGGCGCGACGGCAAGGAACATTACATGCAGTTCCGTCATGGCGACCGCGTGGCACCGCTGAAGGAAGTCGGCCCGTCCGACGGCAAGAAGGGCACTGAAGTCACATTCCTGCCTTCCACCGCCACCTTCACCAAGACCGAGTTCGATTTTGCTACCCTGGAACACCGGCTGCGCGAGCTGGCCTTCCTCAATTCCGGCGTCTCCATCACCCTGGCCGACAAGCGCGGCGTGGAGACCAAGGAAATCACACTGCATTACGAAGGCGGGCTCAAGGCCTTCGTGAAATATCTGGACCGGGCCAAGCAGCAGATTATTTCCGCGCCCATGATGATCCTGTCGGAGAAGGACGGCGTCACGGTAGAAGTCGCCATGACCTGGAACGACAGCTATCACGAGAGCACGCTGGCCTTCACCAACAACATCCCCCAGCGCGACGGCGGCACCCATGTCGCGGGCTTCCGCGCCGGCCTGACGCGCGTGGTGACCAAGTATGCCGAGGAGATGCCGCAGGCGAAGAAAGACAAGACGGCGCTGACGGGCGATGACTGCCGCGAAGGCCTGACCTGCGTCTTGTCCGTGAAAGTGCCTGACCCAAAATTCTCGTCCCAGACCAAGGACAAGCTTGTCTCGTCGGAAGTGCGTCCCATCGTGGAAGGCGCCATCATCGACCAGCTGGGCGCCTGGTTCGAACAGCACCCGGCCGAGGCCAAGTCCATTGTCGGCAAGGTGGTGGAAGCTGCCGCCGCCCGCGAGGCCGCCCGCAAGGCGCGCGAACTAACCCGCCGCAAGGGCGCGCTGGATTCCAACGCCCTTCCCGGCAAGCTGGCCGACTGCCAGGAACGCGATCCCGCCAAGTGCGAAATCTTCATCGTCGAGGGCGACAGCGCCGGCGGCAGCGCCAAGCAGGGCCGCAACCGCGCCAACCAGGCAGTATTGCCCCTGCGCGGCAAGATCCTGAACATAGAGCGCGCCCGCTTCGACAAGATGCTATCCAGCGAAGCCATTGTGAACCTGATAACGGCACTGGGCACCGGCATTGGCCGCGAAGAGTTCAACGCCGACAAGCTGCGCTATCACAAGATCATCATCATGACCGACGCCGACGTAGACGGCGCCCATATCCGGACCCTGCTGCTGACCTTCTTCTACCGCCAGATGCCGGAGTTGATCGAACGCGGCCACATTTTCATCGCTCAGCCGCCACTCTACAAAGCCGCCCGCGGCAAGTCCGAGCTGTACCTGAAGGACGAGCCGGACCTTCAGGATCACCTGGTCGCCGAAGGCGCCAGTGGCGCGGGCCTGACCCTGCATTCGGGCGAAACCATCACAGGCGCCCACCTGGACGAGCTGATTGCCCATGCCCGCACCGCCGTGGCGGCCGTCAACAACTTCCCCCGCCACTATCCGCGCTTTGTGCTGGAACAGGCCGCCATTTCCGGCGCGATGAACCCGGATGTGCTGTCCGACCCCGGCAAGGCGGCGGAAGCGGCCAAGTATATCGCCCTGCGCCTGGACACCCTGTCCGAGGAATATGAACGCGGCTGGCATGGCGAGCCCACCGAAGACGGCGGCCTGCGCTTCTGGCGTGACGTGCGCGGGGTGCGGGAAGCGGTGGCCATTGACGGTGCCCTGATCGGCTCGGCTGACGCCCGCCGCCTGGACAAGATGGCCACCGAACTGCAGGCCACCTACCTCAATGCCGGGACCCTGAAGCGCAAGGACGAGGTGCGGGAGATCCGCGCACCTTCCGAACTGCTGAACGCCATCTTCGAATGGGGCCGCAAGGGCCTGACCCTGCAGCGCTACAAGGGGTTGGGCGAGATGAACCCCGAACAATTGTGGGAGACCACACTGGACGAAAATGCCCGCTCGCTGCTGCAGGTGAAGGTCCAGCATGCCGACGAGGCCGGGGAGCTGTTCGCCAAGCTGATGGGCGACGTGGTGGAGCCGCGCCGCGAGTTCATCCAGGAGAA
>JAPLPI010000275.1 GCA_026400305.1 Alphaproteobacteria bacterium
TGGGTGGCGGCTATGATAATGCCGCCCTGCCCGCAATGCAGGGCCATCAACTGGGCGACCAGCGACTGTCCCGCCGTGTCCAGCGCGGCGAAGGGCTCATCCAGCAGCCAAAGCGGGCGATTGCTCACCAGCAGCCGCGCCAGCGCCAGCCTTCGCTTCTGCCCTGCACTGAGATAACGGCAGGGCAGATCCGCCTGCCGGGCCAAACCAACTTGCGCCAGCATCCCGGTATTCGCCGTACCGCGATAGAGCGCGGCCCAGAAGGCGAGTTGCTCCGCGACGGTCAGTTGCGGCTTGAGGCCATCGTGATGGCCCAGCCAGCCGATCTTCTTGCCGCGCTCCTCGGCATCGTCGCTGTCACCGGATGCGTCCCGGACGATGAGGCGGCCCGCTGCGGGCGACAGAAAGCCCGCGATCAGGCGCAGCAGCGACGTCTTGCCCGACCCGTTGGCGCCTTCTACGGCCAGCGCCTGACCCGCGCGCACGCGGAAGGACAGGTTCTCGAACAGCTGGCGGTCGCCGCGCGCGCAAGCAAGCCTTTCGGCGGTGAGGGACGAAATCATGGGGCGGAAACTAGCGGCTCAAAAGCCTCTAGTACATGTGCTGGCCGCCGTTAATCGACATCGTCGATCCGGTGATGAAGCCACCTTCGTCCGCCACCAAAAACAGCACGCCGCGAGCGATTTCATCGGCCTTGCCCAGGCGGCCGACCGGAATGCGGGCGACGATCTTGGCCAGGACTTCCGCCGGCACCGCCGCCACCATGTCGGTGTCGATATAGCCGGGCGCGATGGCGTTGACGGTGATACCCTTGGCAGCGCCTTCCTGGCCCAGCGCCTTGGTGAAGCCATGGATGCCCGACTTGGCGGCGGCATAGTTGACTTGGCCATACTGGCCGGCCTGGCCGTTGATGGAGCCGATATTGACGATGCGGCCAAAGCCGCGCGCCAGCATGCCATCCCAGGCGGCCTTGCACATGTTGTAGCAGCCGCCCAGGTTGGTATCGATCACTTCGTCCCAGGCCGAGCGGCTCATCTTTTTCATGGTGGCGTCGCGGGTGATGCCGGCATTGTTGACGATCACATCCACCGGGCCCAGTTCGGCTTCGACTTTCTTGATGCCCGCGACGCAGTCATCGAACGATGAGACATCCCACTTGTAGGCGGCGATGCCGGTGCGATCGGTGAAGGCCTTGGCGCGCTCGTCATTGCCCGCATAGTTCGCCGCCACCTTGTACCCGGCATTCTTCAGCGCCAGCGAAATCGCCTCGCCAATGCCGCGCGTTCCGCCCGTCACCACCGCTACCCGTGCCATGTGTTTGTCCTTTTGCTTTTCCCTATCGGAATATCAGTTAGGCCCACTTTTGCGGGCGGTTAAACCAAAGAACAGTGTTGCAGTGCGGGCTAACGCTCGACTGTCAGGGCGATGCCCATGCCGCCGCCGATGCAAAGGGTGGCTAGGCCCTTCTTGGCATCGCGCTTGCCCATCTCGAACAGCAGGGTGGTCAGGATGCGAGCACCCGACGCCCCGATGGGATGACCGATGGCGATGGCGCCGCCATTGACGTTCACCTTGGCCGGGTCCCAGCCCATGTCCTTGTTGACGGCGCAGGCCTGGGCGGCAAACGCCTCATTGGCTTCCACAAGGTCCAGGTCGGCGGCCTTCCAGCCGGCCTTCTGCAGCGCCAGGCGCGATGCGGGGATGGGACCAGAGCCCATGACCTTGGGGTCCACACCGGCCTGCGCCCAGCTGGCGATGCGCGCTAGGGGCGCCAGGCCACGGGCGGCCGCATCCTTGGCGCTCATCAGCACCAGGGCGGCGGCGCCGTCATTGAGGCCGGATGCATTGCCGGCGGTGACTGTACCGGCCTTGTCGAAGGCCTGGCGCAGACCCGCCATGGCTTCGAGTGTGGCGCCATCGCGGATATATTCGTCGGTATCGACCACCGTGTCGCCCTTGCGGCCCTTCACGGTGACGGCGGCGATCTCGTCCTTGAATTTTCCGGCCTTGCGCGCGGCTTCCGCCTTGTTCTGCGAAGCGACGGCGAACTTGTCCTGTTCCTCGCGGGTGATCTGCCATTCCTTGGCGACATTCTCGGCGGTGATGCCCATGTGATAGCCATTGAAGGCATCCCACAGACCATCGCGGATCATGGTGTCGATGAATTGCAGGTCGCCCATTTTCTGACCGGCGCGCAAATAAGCGGCATGAGTGGAAAGGCTCATGGATTCCTGGCCGCCCGCCACCACGATCTTACTGTCGCCCTGCGAAATGGCCTGGGCGCCCAGCGCCACGGTCCGCAGGCCCGAGCCGCACACCATGTTGATGCTCCAGGCGGGCGCGCCGATCGGAATGCCCGCGGCGATGGAGGCCTGCCGGGCCGGGTTCTGGCCCTGGGCTGCGGTCAGCACCTGGCCCAGGATGACTTCGGAAACTTCCTCGCCCGTCACCTTGGCGCGGTCAAGGGCCGCCTTAATGGCGATCTCGCCCAGCTTGTGGGCGGGAACCGTGGCGAAGGCGCCGCTGAAGGCCCCCACGGGGGTCCTGGCTGCCGATACGATGACGACGTCTTCCATGAGGGGCCTTCCGCAAACGGACTTTATTACCGCGCGCAAAATGCCGCGAACGCGGGCAATGGTATAGTGTGGTAAAAATCACTTTTGTTATCATGCACTTACAATGAAAGTGACAGTCTGCCCGGTGTTGCAGTTGCTAAATGGCGCTGGACAGCGCACGCGCAGGATGGTGTCTTATCAAAAAGCACGCCTTCGGGGAGGCGTATAAAAGTCGGGGAACTCAGTGGCAGACGATAAAGCTAAATTCGAAGGTCCAGTTGTCATCAAGAAGTACGCAAACAGGCGGCTCTACAACACCCAGACATCCTCCTATGTGACGCTCGACCACCTGGCCTCAATGGTCAAGGAAGGCACCGAATTCGAAGTCCAGGATGCGCGCACCGGCGAAGATATTACCCGCAGCGTCCTGACCCAGATCATTTTCGAAGAAGAAGCCAAGGGCCAGTCGCTGCTGCCCATCAAGTTCCTGCGCCAGCTGATCCGCTTTTATGGCGACAGCTTGCAGGCCTTCGTGCCCGGCTATTTGGACATGAGCATGGACGGCTTCACCAAGAACCAGGGCGCCATGCGCGACAGCATCGCCAAGGCGCTTGGCGGCGGCAACCAGATAGTCGAGGATCTGACGCGCCAGAACATGAAGATGTTCGAGAATGCCATGGCCATGTTCGTGCCGTTCGGCGCGGTCAAGGGCGAAGCGTCCAAGAGCGCCAAGCAGCCCGCTCCCCAGACCGACGAAGTCGCCGATCTCAAGGAAGAGATGGAAGGGATGCGCCGCCAGCTGGCCGAGCTGAGCTCACGCAAGTGATTTTTTCCTGTCGCGCGGCCTTTTGAAAACCGCTACGCAGTTTTTTAGGCCCCACTCCGGGGCCACTTTGGGCGCGCCATAATCCTTCTGACCTGTATTGCGCTGGCGGGCTGCCTCGCCCCCCTGAGCACGCGCGAAGCCCAATCCATCGCGTCGGAAAGATTGACCAAATATTGCGCCGGAAAGTGCGGCGCCGTCGCCCTGGGCCGCACCCAGCGCATCAAAAGCCGCTACCTGGTAGATTTCGACGCGCCGCGCCAGCGCTTCACGGTGATTGTCGAGAATGACGGCAACGCCAAGGTCACGACATGGGATAAAGGCGCCAAGCCCTAAGCCCATTTCGAATCGAGTGCCGGCTCGCCGAAGTGTAAGCCCTGGAAGTAGTCGACGCCGAAATTTTGCAGCAGGGCGGCATCATCGTCCGAGCCCACCCATTCGGCCACCGTCTTGATATCGAAGTTGCGCGCCAGCCCGACCAGGGTGCGCACAAAGACCTGGTTTTCCGGCGACTGGCTGAGATCCTTCACATAGGAGCCGTCGATCTTGACGGTATCGACATGCAGCATCTGCAGATTGCGGAATGAGGTATAGCCGGCGTCGAAATCGTCGATCGCCACGCGCACCCCCATCTCGCGCAGCTGCGAGACAAAGCGCGCATTTTCCTCGAAGTGATGCAGCGCGGCGGTTTCGGTCAGCTCCACGATCAGACGCGGCGCCACATCCTGCTGCTCACGCACATACTCCACAAAGCTCTGCAGCCAGGCCGGATCGGACGCTGCCGTGCCCGAGACATTCACCGCCAGGGTGATGGCGGGATAGGATTTGAGTTCGCGCACCGTGGCTTCCAGCGCGAAGCGGTCCACCAGCTGCACGATGCCCATCTGCTCGCAGGCTGGTACGAACAGGCCAGCCGTCTGGACCGATCCATCGTGACGCACCAGGCGCAGCAGGCATTCTTAATGCGACACCTTGCGCGAACGCGCCGCCACGATGGGCTGGTAGGCGAGTTTCATGCGGTTATCCTTCAGGGCATGCGCGCAGCATGGCTTACTGGCTGTTGGAAGCGGCGTCAGGCAGCCACACCGCGCCCACGCTGCAGTTCACCTGGGCCATGCCGGCCCGGGTTTCGATGCCGCTGCCCCGCACGGACGCACCGACACACGTAGGCGCGCAGCCACCACGGAGATTTCATTCTTGCGGCAATTTTTCAGGATAACCCCAAACTTGTTACCGGCGGTGCGGCCGATGATGTCGCTGCCGCGCAAGGTTCGGGCCAGGCGGTCGCCAGTTCCCATGAACACTTCGTCACCGGCATCGAAGCCGAAAATGTCATTGATCATAGCCAGGCGATCGACCGAGGCCACCAGGAAGGCGCAGTTACGATTTTCCGCCTTGGCCGATTCAATGGTGCCCGAAAGCTCTTGGCGCATGGCGTTGCGGTTGAGATGGCCGGTCAGTTCGTCACGGGTGGCCAGGTAGTACAGCGGCGTACTTCGCGCGAACGTTCGGTGGCGTCGCGCACCATGCCGGTCAGCCGCGCGGTGCTGCCATCGATGGCGGCAAAGCGGGTGCCTGTCATGGTCAGAGTAATCGCGCCAAGCGCAGTGGCGATCGCCACATCGATCAGGAAAGAATTAGCGCCCTGATCGCGCGAGCTCAGCAGCGCCTGCATCTCGCGGCGGCTTTCGGTAATGAAGCATTCGAAGAAGCTGGCGGCGTTCGCGGCATCCAGGTGCAGGGGCAGGATCTCGGTGGCACCGTCCCAACGGATGGTGCCGTCCGCGACGTCCCAGTCGAAGGCGGCGCAGGCAGCGGCCTGGGCGGCAAGGCGCAGACGCAGTTCGTCATCCAGCTGGGACAGCTGGATGATCCCCTCTCGCTTCTGCAATGCGGTGTTCAACACAACCACCATCCCCGAGCCCGGGTTTTCCGGCCTTTTGACGGGTCAGTATGTCCGGCGCGGACTTAAAAAAGCGCAAACCTCAAGGGCTTGGCGAGACGGAACAAGACTTGCCTTGTAGACAGGTATGCGTGTGACCGGACCCTTTGAGATCGCTGTGCGCGGAGGCCAAAAAGCCTTCGGCAGCGATGCGCGCCGAGTCGAAAAATCCAGCACCTCCAGCGGCTTTGGCAGAAGGCCGAAAGGCCTGGCCGGCAGCCGCGGGTGCAGGTGGAACTTGTGTGCCAGGACGAAACGCGCGGCCAGGACCCGTTTTGGGACGCTCCACGATTGCTGCCGACTTTCGTCACCCAGGTGATGGGCCAGGCATTTCCCAAACGGCGGGAAACCGCGTCAGTGGAAACTGCGTATGGAAGCGTCATGAGCCCCCGCATGGCGCTGATTCTGGAGCGCAAGAGCTGACGGCTTTGCAAGGCCCACAAGAGCGGCCGCGCAGAACAGAAACGTCCCCGCCTGCGCGCCCTGTTCAAGGAATGCGAGACCTGCCGCCAGCAGCGACGCGCCCGCCAGGATGGGAATGGCGGCGATACCGTTCAGCGATACGGCGATGATGGCAAGGCCGGCAAAAACCACCGGCGCCAGCGCCAGCACCCACACGCCCGACACCAAGCCGACAAGCCCGCCCACCAGCGCGATCACCAGCGCAGCCGCGATGGCAAAGTCCGGCAGCGGCCGCGCGAACAAGGCCAGCGCCACCACCATCAGCGATGCACCGCCCAGCGGCAAAAGAAACAGCCCAGCGACATCGGCAAGCCCTACAAGGCGCGCCACGCCCAGGGCGGCGAACAGCATGGATGCAAAACGCAGATAAAGACGCGCAGCAGGCCGCAGCGGCGCGGCCAGCAGCCAGGCGCTGATACAGGCGCAGAACAACGTCAGTGCCGCGAGGATACCCAGAGAATCAAAAGCCATCCGGCGCAGAATAGCGCGCGGATGGATTTTCAATCGCGTTCAGATCAGGCGACAAGAAGATTTCGCAAGACGTAGGGCAGAATGCCGCCGTTCTTGAAATAGGCTACCTCGTCCGCCGTCATGATCATCAGGTGCAGCGGCAGCTTGAAGCTGGTGCCGTCCGGACGGTGCACAATGGCGGTCATCTGCTGGCGGGGTTTGAGATCGGCCGACAGGCCGGGAATGTCCACCACCTCGCGACCGGTCAACCCGTAATCCTTGCGCGTCTTACCCGCCTCGAAGCAGAAAGGCGCCACGCCCATGCCGATCAGGTTGGAGCGATGGATGCGCTCGAAGCTTTCGGTGATCACGGCGCGTACGCCCTGCAGCTTGGGGCCCTTGGCCGCCCAGTCGCGGGACGCGCCGGTGCCGTATTCCTTGCCGCCGAACACCACCGTGCCATGGCCACCATTCTTGTAGGCCTGTGCGGCGTCGAAGATGGACATGGTTTTTCCTGGCGCGTCGGGCTGGGCGTAATAGATGGTGTTACCGCCTTCGGCGCCGCCCATCATTTCGTTGCGGATGCGGATATTGGCGAAGGTGCCCCGCTCCATCAGCTCGAAATTGCCGCGGCGCGAGCCATAGGAGTTGAAATCCTTCTGCGATACCTGGCGTTCCGACAGGTACAAACCGCCCGGCGCCGACGCCTTGATGTTGCCGGCCGGCGAGATGTGGTCGGTGGTGATGGAATCCCCGAACAGGGCCAGCACGCGGGCGCCGGTGATTTCCTCCACCGGCGTGGGCTCGATGGTCATCCCTTCAAAAAAGGGCGGGTTCTTCACATAGGTGGAGCTCATGTCCCACTGATAGGTCTGGCCCTTGACCAGCTTGACCTTCCGCCAGTTAGCATCGCCGTCGAACACATTGCCATAGCGCTTCTTGAAGGCCGCGGGCTTGACCGCCTTGGCGATGGCGACGCGGATTTCCTTCGGACTGGGCCAGATGTCCTTCAGGTAGACAGGCTCGTTGTTCTTGTCATAACCCACCGGCTCCTTGGTCAGGTCCATGTTGACCGAACCGGCCAGCGCATAGGCCACCACCAGCATGGGAGACGCCAGATAATTGGCGCGCACCTGCGGATGAACGCGGCCTTCGAAGTTACGGTTGCCGGAGATCACGGCGGCCGCGACCAGGTCGGCTTCGGTCACCGCCTTGGCCACCGGCTCGGGCAGCGGACCCGAATTGCCGATGCAGGTGGTGCAGCCATAACCAGCAAGCGTAAAGCCCAGCTTATCCAGCGCCTTGTCCACGCCGGCCTTGGCCAGATAGTCGGTGACGACCTGCGATCCCGGCGCCAGCGAGGTTTTCACCCAGGGGCGCACTTTAAGGCCGAGCTTGACCGCTTTTTGCGCCAGCAGGCCCGCACCCATCATCACATTGGGATTGGAGGTGTTGGTGCAGGAGGTGATGGCGGCGATTACGACATCGCCGTGCCCGATGGAAACTTCGCTGCCTTCCAGCTTGGCGCGCTTATTGGCGGTGTCTTCCTTCTTCCAGGTCTTAATCAGATGCTCGGCGAAATTGCCCGAGATGCCGCCCAGCGCAACGCGGTCCTGCGGACGCATCGGGCCGGCCATGCAGGGCTCGACCGAATCCATGTCCAGCGACATCGTATCGGTGAACACCGGATCGGGGCTCTTGGCGGTGCGCCAAAGACCTTGCGCCTTGGCATACTTCTCCACCAACGCCACGCGCGCCGGCTTGCGCGCGGTATTCTTGAGGAAGGCGATGGTTTCGGAATCGATCGGGAAGAAACCGCAGGTGGCGCCATATTCCGGTGCCATGTTGGCCAAGGTGGCGCGGTCTTCGAGGGTCAACTCATCCAAGCCGGGGCCGTAGAATTCCACGAACTTTCCCACCACGCCCTTCTTGCGCAGCATCTGGGTGACGGTCAGCACCAGATCGGTGGCGGTGACGCCAGTGTTCAGCTTGCCGGTCAGTTTGAAGCCCACGATTTCGGGGATCAGCATGGAGATGGGCTGGCCCAGCATGGCAGCTTCCGCCTCGATACCGCCCACGCCCCAGCCCAGCACCGCGAGGCCGTTAATCATGGTGGTGTGGCTGTCGGTGCCTACCACCGTGTCAGGGAAGGCATATTCTATAGTCTTGTTCCTGGCGTCCTTGCCTTTACGCACCCACACCGTCTCGGCCAGGTATTCCAGGTTCACCTGGTGGCAGATACCGGTGCCCGGCGGCACCACGCGGAAGTTCGCAAAGGCCTGCTGGCCCCAGCGCAGGAACTGGTAGCGCTCCTGGTTGCGCTCATATTCGACCGCCACGTTCTTCTTGAAGGAATCCTTCTGGCCGAAATTGTCGATCATCACGCTGTGGTCGATGACAAGATCGACTTCCGCCAGCGGATTGATCTTTTCGGGATTGCCGCCCAGCATCTTCATGGCGTCGCGCATGGCGGCCAAATCGACCACGGCGGGCACGCCAGTCAGGTCCTGCATCAGCACGCGCGCGGGGCGGAAGGCGATTTCGCGATCACTGGTGCGCTTCTTGCCCCAGTCCACCACCGCCTTGATGTCGTCCTTGGTGACGGTCTGGCCGTCTTCATAGCGCAGGAGATTTTCCAGCAGCACCCGCATCGAATAGGGCAGCTTGGAGACGCCCTTAAGGCCGTTCTTCTCGGCAGCGGTCAAGCTGAAATAGACATAGCTTTTGCTGCCGACCTTCAAGATCTTGCGGCACTTGAAACTGTCCAAGCTCTGCGTCACGGAAGGCCCCCATCCATTGTGATTAATGGCTTCCCGTTTAGTCATAATTTGGCCCGAAAGGAAGGCGCGACCGTGCCTCACCCCCTCCCCCTGAGGGGCCGGACGCCCTTAAATTTGCCCCAATGGAATGGCATTATATTAGCCAATGAACAGGGTTGGTAACGAAAGCCAGCCAATGGCGGAAACAACCGCTGTGAGCGTCGCGTGAGAACCAAAGTCGCAATCCTGACCCTGCTTGTGGCAAGCACCTCGCTCGCCATGGCGCAGCCCGACGCCCCACCCGGCACGCCGCCGGGCATGGCTTCGCGCCTAGCCGCCGAGCGAGTGGGTCCGCTGCAGCGCGGCCTCTACAGCGCTGGCGATGGCAACTTCACCCTGGCGCCCTATGGGGCGGGCAAGTACCTGCTGCGCTTTTCGGGGCGAACGGAAAATTTCGTGCTGAACATGGATCGCGGCTCGCTGGGCGCAAAGCTGCTTAAATATGACACCGGCACGACGGCCATCCGTGTTTCAGTGTGGGGCGGCATGACGCTTTATACTCAGGATGCACCGCAGGGCGTGCCCGCCACCTACCAGGGCGTGACGCCGGCGCCCGACACCTTGTCGGTCTCGGCTGTCGAGCTGCAGGCCGCCTTTGGCGACGAGGCCAGCCACCTCACCTATGTCCAAAATATCGCCATCAAGTTTTCGGCCGGCCCCGCCGTGCTGTCGGCCGATGCGGAAACCCGCGGCCGCGCCTTCGACGCCCTGACCAAAGCCGCCATGGGGATCGAGCGCTTCCTGGCCGCTAATCCTGCCGGCCACCGTATCCTGGCCAAACGCATCAACAGCGTGAAAGTGGCCGAAGGCGGCAAGGCCACCATCACTATTTCAGGCCAGACCCTGCTGGTGAGTTTCGTGCCGGGCGAAGGGCATGAAGGCCATGCCTCATCCCTGACGATTCAACAGGAATTGTCCAAGCTACTGGCGACATCCGCGCGCGACGTGGCGGTCAAATAAAAACGGCGCCCCTTGCGAAGCGCCGTCTTCATTTTCGGAAACAGATTTACTTCGACATAACCGTGATGCGGCCGACAGACGTATCGCCCGCGATCAAATTATCCTTGGGATCGAACACCCAGTAGCTGGCTTCGGTGAACTGGCCGAAGCCCACGCCCATGCCGTTGCCGATCGCGCCCACGACCTTGCCGTCGCGGGTCACCTTCTGGAACTGGCCGTCCTGGCCCGACGCCATCCAGGGATTGCCCTTGTGGTCGAAGTTGATAGCGCAGACCAGGTTCTTCATCTGCAAGGTTTTCACGAAACGGCCGTCGGCCGTATAGACGACGATGCGATATTGTTCACGGTCGCCGATCCACACATCGCCATTGGTGGGATCGATGGCGAAACCGTGGGTGGAATCGAACTTGCCCTGGCCCACTTCATTGCCGAACCACTGGCCGACAAACTTGCCGTCCTTGGTCAGGTGCACCACCCGCGCCACGCCTTCGACGTTCCACGGTTCAGGACCGTCCACGTCATTGGGGCTCTCATTGGCATGGCCGCCGCCGATATAGATATCGCCATTTGACGCGAACGCCACCATCACGGGCTGCCAGAGCAGGCGCTGGCCCGTTTCCTCGACCCAGTCGCCGGGTTTTCCCTTGGTGCCGATGGTCATCAGCAGCTTGCCCTGTGGCGACAGCTTCATCACCGTGGCCTGGCCATTGTCGGTGATCCAGACATTGTCTTCATTATCGACTGCCATGCCATGGGCCTTGTCCTGGTGGCAGATCTCGCTTTCGGGCACTTCCAGGATCAGCTTGTGGTCGGGGCCGAACTTCATCAGCTGGGTCACGCCGGCGGGCGAGCGCTTGAAGACCCAGAGATTGCCCTTAGAATCCAGCGCCACGGAGGGGATACCGCCAATGCCCTTGGGCACGAAATAGGGATAGGAAAATTTGTAGCCCATGGTCTGGTCATATGCGACGCGGGCCAGCTCGCCACGCTTGAAACCGTTCTTGCGGCCGCACATGGGCGAATGGCTGCACTTGGCGCCGCCAGCGCCGCCGGGCACGCGCGGGCGCCCGCCCATCAAAGCAGCGCGCTCCTCGCGCGGGATCACATGCACGGTGCCGTCGGCATCCACCAGGGTAAAGCCAGTGGGATCGGGAAAGGACGGGCCCAGATGCCAGGCGGGGGTGCCGTTCCTGGCCGGCTCGGACTGGATCGCCAGCCGGTCGGCCTGGGCCCAGGCGGCGGTGGCCGCCAGCATCAAAAAGCCTGCGCCTGCAAAAACCTTCATGTCGAAACTCCCCGGGGTCATTTGTTGGCCGGACAATAGCCGATTGCGTGAGCCTGTCGCCCCCGATTTTGGCGGCTTGAGCGCGCAGGCGGCGAGGATTATCATGGCCTTCGCAACTGCAAGGAGCCAGACCATGCGTTTGCTGACCACCGCCCTGATCGTGTTTCTGGCTACGCCCGCGCTGGCGGCGCTGGACGATGCCAATGCGCCGGTGCTGGCGGTGACGCCCAGCGGC
>JAPLPI010000142.1 GCA_026400305.1 Alphaproteobacteria bacterium
TGGGCAATGTCGAGATCGGCAATGCCAAGAAGCTCACCATCATCGCCGGGCCCTGCCAGCTGGAAAGCCGAGCCCATGCCTTCGACATGGCCGGTGCGCTGAAGGAAGCCTGTGGCAAGCTTGGTGTGGGGCTGATCTACAAAACCAGTTTCGACAAGGCCAACCGCACCAGCGCCAGCACGGCGCGGGGCATCGGGCTTGAGAACGCGCTGCCGATCTTCGCCGACATCAAGAAGAACTTCGGTCTGCCGGTTCTGACCGATGTGCATGAGCGCGCCCAGTGCGCCGCGGTGGCGCAGGCGGTGGACGTTCTGCAGATCCCGGCGTTTCTTTCGCGGCAGACCGACCTGCTGGTGGCGGCCGCCCATACCGGCAAGTGCGTCAACGTCAAGAAAGGCCAGTTCCTGTCGCCCTGGGACATGGCGAATGTGATCGCCAAGATCACCGGCGCCGGCAATCCCAATGTGCTGGTGACCGAGCGCGGCGTGTCCTTTGGTTACAACACGCTGGTTTCGGATATGCGTGCTTTGCCGATCATGGCGGGGTTCGGCGCGCCGGTGGTGTTCGATGCCACCCATTCGGTGCAGCAGCCGGGCGGGCAGGGAGACAAGTCGGGCGGCGATCGCGCCATGGTGCCGTATCTGGCCCGCGCCGCGGTGGCGGCCGGTGTGGCGTGCGTCTTCATGGAAGTGCACCAGGATCCCGACCATGCGCCAAGCGACGGGCCGAACATGGTCAAGCTGAAGGACTTCCCGGCGCTGTTGGAACAACTGGTCGAGATCGACGCCGTCGTGAAGCGCGCTTAGCGCGCCGGCGGGCGCATCGCGAAGTTCACCACATCATTGTTTGGGCCGGTCTTGGGGCCGGGCTTCTTCCAGCGCACGGTGCCTTTCAGGTCAGTCGGGTTGGACGGCGCCTGCGACAGGCTGAGGGTGAAAGCCTTGGCGTCCTTGGGCGCGATGCGCGGTATTTGCCATTCGGCGACGTTGCTTTTGGCCTTCTCGTCTATGTGCACACCCTTGTAGCCGTCGCCGGTGGTAGCGGTGACGGTAGCGCCGGCAGGTACCACTACATTGATGGTCACGCCCTGCGCAGTCATGCCTTTGCCCGGCTCGCCATTGTTGGTGAGGTTCAGCGCATACGTGGTGCCGTTGGCGGGCGCCAGTTCGGCGCGCAGTTCGGGGCGGAAGCCCAGATCGTTTTTCGCCCAGTCATAGATTTCCTTCAGCTGCGCTTCGGTTAGGCGCAGGGGGTTGAAGTTTCCCATGCGCAGGCGCGAGCCTGGCCGCTGCTCCTCGAACTTGGGCATGGCGGTGGTGTGATTGTAGACAAGCTCTTTCAAAGTCGCGAAGTCGGTGTTGCGGCCGCCAAAGGTGGCGCGCGGCATGTCGAAGGTGGCGCCATGGCACTGGGCGCAGCCCTGGCTGACATAGGCCTGCTGGCCGGTCGGCATCTCTGCCGTCAGCGGTACGCGCCAGGCAGCAGGTTCAGCCACCTTGGGCAGGCTGACGAAATAGGCGGCGAGGCCGGCGATCTCTGCATCGCTGAGCTGGCTTTCAACAAAGGCGGGCATCACGCCCCAGGGCTTGCGCACTTCCTGCTGGAACTGCGCGGCGGACAGTCCGCGCCCTGCGAGGTCCGGCCCCATTGCGCCTTCGCCATTCTTGCCGTGGCAATTCTTACAGAACAGGCTGTTGTTTTCCCACAGCGACTTGGACGCCTCGATATCGGGCATCTGCGCCAGAACGGGCGAGGGCAGGAACGGTAGCAGGGCGATGACGGCGGTACCAATCTTCGTGGCAAACGTCTTCATGGAAATTCCTCCGGTATCTTTGGAAATCAGGCGTTCGCCGTCATCCAGGCATTCACGATGCCGATGATGGCAAGAATGACCAGGATGAGGGTGGAAAAGATGGTCAGCGCAAAGCCGGCGAAGCGTCCGCCAGGATTGGCGGGCTTGTAGGTCATGGCATAGAGGATGCGGCCAAAGCACCAGACTAGGCCCACGATGCCGGGTACCCAGCCCTGGAAATAAAGCGCGGCCAGCCAAAGCGCCGGGACAAAGAGTATGAACTGCTCGACCGTGTTGCCCTGAACGCGGACGGCACAATCCAGTTCGGGCGAGCCGGTCATGGCGGGCGGCTGGATACCGACCCGCCTGCGGGTGCGGGCGACCAGAATTGCGGTCGCCAGTGTGACCAGAATGGCTACAACCGTGGCGATGGCGGTCAGCAGCGTCGCCGGCGCAAAAAGTGTCATGATTTCCCCCCGAATTGGCGGTCCGGCTTGAAGCAGCCGGGCCACCCTTCTAGAACAAAAATTCAGCTTACGGAGTTCCCGCCATGACCGCCATCCTCGATATCGCCGGCCGCGAGATTATCGACTCCAGAGGAAATCCCACCGTGGAAGTGGATGTGCGGCTGGAAGACGGCAGCATCGGCCGGGCGGCAGTTCCCTCGGGTGCCTCGACCGGCGCGCATGAGGCGGTCGAGTTGCGGGACGGCGGCAAGCGCTATGGCGGCAAGGGCGTCGAAAAGGCGGTCGCCGTGGTGAATGGTGAAATCTTCGACACATTGGCCGGGCTCGATGCCGAGGACCAGGTCAAGATCGACCGCGCCATGATCCAGCTGGACGGCACCCCCAACAAGGCGCGGCTGGGCGCCAATGCCATCCTGGGCGTGTCGCTGGCCGTGGCCAAGGCGGCGGCCAATGCCGCCAACTTGCCGCTCTATCGCTATGTCGGCGGCGCCAAGGCCAACACCTTGCCGGTGCCGATGATGAACATCATCAATGGCGGCGTGCATGCCGACAATCTCATCGACTTCCAGGAATTCATGATCATGCCGGTGGGCGCCCCCACCTTCCGCGAGGCGCTGCGCTGTGGTGCGGAGATTTTCCATACCCTTAAGAAGGCGCTGAGCGAGGCCGGTCACAACACCAATGTCGGCGACGAGGGTGGTTTCGCCCCCAACCTGAAATCCCCGGACGAGGCGCTGACTTTCGTTTCCAAGGCGGTCGAGAAGGCCGGCTACAAGCTGGGCGAGGATGTGTTCTTCGCGCTGGACCCGGCCTCCACCGAGTTCTTCAAGGACGGCAAGTATGTGCTGGAAGGCGAGGGCAAGAACCTGTCGCCGGACGAGATGGTCAAGGTCTATGCCGACCTGTGCAAGCGCTATCCCATCGTCTCCATCGAAGACGGCATGGCCGATGATGACTGGGCCGGCTGGAAGGCGTTGACCGCTGCGGTGGGCAAGGCGGTCAACCTGGTGGGCGATGATCTGTTCGTCACCAATGTGAAGCGCCTCAAGCAGGGCATCGACACCCAGACCGCCAATGCCATCCTGATCAAGGTCAACCAGATCGGTTCGCTGACCGAGACTTTGGAGACCGTCGATATGGCGCATCGCGCCGCCTACAAGGCGGTGATGAGCCATCGTTCGGGCGAGACCGAAGACAACACCATCGCCGACCTGGCAGTCGCCACCAACTGCGGACAAATCAAGACGGGCTCGCTGGCGCGTTCGGATCGCCTCGCCAAGTACAACCAGCTTTTGCGCATCGAAGAACATCTGGGTGACACGGCGTTTTACGCTGGGCGCACAATCCTGCGCGCTTAGGCTCGGTCCAGGTCGGAAGGTAAGGACGGTATCGGCCTGCTGTCGGGTACGGCCGGCTTGCCGCAAGCGCCGTCTTGATGGCAGCGGTCCAGTATTCCGCGGCCCTTCAACTGGGTCACCAGCGCCTGGATGACAGGGATGGGACGGCTGACCGCAAAGATCGCGGCCCCTGCCACAAAGGCCGTCATGAACCACAGGATGGTGAGGATCGCCCGCATGGCCCGGACCATAGATCATCTGGGCGCAAGTCTTAAGACGGCTCAGCTTAAGTTCCTTGAATCGTTAACTAAAATTCTCTTGACGCAGAGAATCACTATGTGATTCGTTGGGGGAATGCGAATCAAGCGTTCGGTCAGCCGATTTTTTGTAGCCCTCATTGTTCCGGCGGTCTCTTTGGCCGTGGTGAGCTACTTCGGCGCCTATGCGATTTGGGGCAATCGCGGCATCCTTTCGCTGGAAGAGACCCAGGCCCAGCTCGGTATCCAGCAGCAGAAATTCGCCGAACTTCAGGCCATCCGCGCGCGTCTTGAGAATCGCATCGCGCTGATGGAAAAAGACGGCGGCGATGCCGACTTGGTCGAAGAGCTGGCCCGCACCCAGTTGATGGATGGCGGTCCTAATCAAGTCGCGCTCTCGCGCTCTGGCCACTAGGGCCCTAACTTTTTTATTGCTCTCCCCGCCTGCGCGCTCTCTTATTTCTTTCCGTCTCCCGTTGCAGTAACAAGATTGCTCCACTTTCGAACAGCGTTCGGAAGTGCAGCGCAATAAAATAACAATGTTCTTGCCAAGTCGCGTGGGGCTTGCAACAAACAGTTTCCACCATCTGAAAACAGAAAAAAACGACACCCGAACCCATGCCCGAAGCCGCCAAAAGCAACTCTGAATCCCTCAAAAAACTTTATCACGATATGCTGCTTATCCGCCGTTTCGAGGAACGGGCGGGACAGTTGTACGGCATGGGCCTGATCGGCGGCTTCTGCCACCTGTATATCGGCCAAGAAGCCGTGGTGGTCGGCC
>JAPLPI010000289.1 GCA_026400305.1 Alphaproteobacteria bacterium
CCGCTGCGGCGGCACCCGCCACCAGCATGCGGCGACTCATTTTTGACTGGAACAGTTTCATGCCATGCCCCCCTTGCTTGTTCTTGTTTTTGCGAATTTTTTGGAACGTGAAAGCTATAGACATCCCGCCCCAACACCGCCAATATAATCATATAAATAATACAGGCCGGGCAACGGGCCGGACCGGATGTAAGGATAGTTCAAGGTGGCGAAAACCGAAAATCGCGGGTATTGGCTTGCGGTACTCATGGCCGTTGCCGCCATCGGGCTGGCCGGTTGCGACGCCAAGCCTTCCTATGATCATGCCGGCGGCGCTGTGGATGGCTGGCCGGTCTGGGGCCACAGCCATCTGGGCCAGCGCTATAGCGCCAACACCCAGATCACGCCCGCAAATGTGAAGGACCTGAAGGTCGCTTGGACCTATCGCACCGGCGACCTGTCGGGGCCGGGCGAGAAGGCCACCCTAGCCTTCGAAGCCACGCCCATCCTGGCCAACAAAACGCTTTATCTGTGCTCGCCGCGCAACCGCATCGCCGCGCTCGATCCCGTCACGGGCAAGGAAAAATGGATGCGGGACCTCAAGCCCGACATCAATGGCGGCACCGTTATTGTCTGCCGTGGCGTGTCCTATTGGAAAGACACCCAGGTCAGCGGCTTCTGCTCGCAGCGCATCTTCGCCGCCACCATCGACGGCAAGATGTGGGCGCTGGATGCCGATACCGGCAAGCCCTGCACCGGCTTCGGCACGGGCGGGCGCGTCGATCTGCACGACAATCTGGGCTTCATCGAAAAGCCGGCACTCTATGGCGTGTCCTCGGCGCCCACCATCGTGGGCGACATGGTGATCACCGGTTCCAAGATCATCGATTTCCACAACACCGACATGCCCGGCGGCGTGGTGCGCGCGCTGGATGCGCGGACCGGCAAGGTGGTGTGGGCCTTCACCGCCGCGCCGCCCAGCCTGCCGCCCGGCGATGGCAAGACCTATCCGCGCAGCGCCCCCAATGTGTGGGCGCCCATGTCGGTGGACGTGGAACGTAAGCTGATTTTCCTGCCCACCGGCACGCCGCAGGTGGACGCGGTGCTGGGCAAGGGCGACTGGGATTATTACGGCTCGTCCGTCGTCGCGCTGAACACCGATACCGGCCAGCCCGTATGGCACTACCAGTTCGTGCATAAGGACATCTGGGATTACGACACCCCGGCCCAGCCGATGCTGTTCGATTACAAGGCGCCGGACGGGAGCCCCGTGCCTGCGCTCGCCCAGGCTACCAAGATGGGATACATCTTTGTCCTCAACCGCCTGACCGGCGCGCCGATCTTCCCGGTAAGGGAAACGCCGGTTTCCACCGGCGGATTGCAAAAGGGCCTGTCGCCCACCCAGCCGATCCCGCAGTTGCCCGAGCACGAAGTGCAGATCACCAAAATGCAGGAGTCCGACATGTTCGGCTTCGCGCTGATCGACAAGTGGGATTGCCAGCGCCGTTTCCGCAAGCTGAAGAATGACGGCATCTTCACGCCTTTTTATGCGGAGTCCTCGGTCGACTATCCGGTCAGCGTGGGCGGCATGGACTGGGGCGGGCTGGCCTTCGATCCGGGCCGCAACCTGTTGATCGTCAATTCCAATAATGTGATCGGCGCCCATCACCTGGCGCCGCATGCTGGCTCGGACGGCTATTCGCCGCTGATCGGCACGCCCTATCGTCAGGTCTATGACAACATGATGTCGATGTTCGGCGCGCCTTGTAACGCGCCACCCTGGGGCCGTCTCAGCGGCATCAACATGACGACCGGCAAGAAAGTGTGGGAAGTGCCGCTGGGCACCAGCCGCGACGAGGCGCCCTGGCCGCTATGGTTTCACCTGGGCGTGCCCAACCAGGGCGGCGCCATCACGACCGCCTCGGGCCTGACCTTCATTGCCGCCACCACCGACCGCTATTTCCGCGCCTTCGAAACCGAAACCGGCAAGGAGCTGTGGCGAGTGTCATTGCAGGCGGCGGGCCAGTCCATACCGATGACTTACCGGCTGGATGCCAATGGCAAGCAATATGTCGTGCTGTCGGCCGGCGGCCACAGCGCGCTTCAGAACAAGCAGGGAGATTATGTCATCGCCTATGCGCTGCCATAGGGTAGATGGGGAGAGTTTGGAATAACAAGCCATGACGATCCCCGGCATGGAAGCGTCCACCAACCTGCGCATTCAGGTGGTGAAGGCGCTCAGTAAAGGCAACCTGACCGGCAAGTACCGACCCGGCGACCGTCTGAACTAAAGCCAGGTCGCGCGCGAGTTGAACATCAGCCACATACCGGTCCGCGAGGCGCTGTCCCAACTGCAGGAGTAGGGCCTGGTGTAGAACCGCGAACGCCGCGGCATGTCCGTCACCCAGATGGGGCAGCAGGAGGTCGAACACATGTTCTGCCTGCGCCCTCTGCTGGAAGGCGAAGTGGTGCGGCCGGCCCGCAGCCACATGATGGCGGATGTTCTGGTGGAACTGGAACGCACCATTGCCAAAATGGAAGCCTGGGACGGCGACCTGCTGGAATCTGCCGCGCTCGACCTCCAGTTTCACCGCACCCTGTCCAGGGCGTCGGGCAACCCGTACCTGGAGCGGGCCCTGAACACGTTGCTCGTGACCCTGTTCGCGCACAAGACCCTGGAACATGTCTCCCATGACGTGCGCCGCTGGCGCCTCAGCCATCACCGCGCCCTGCTGGACGCGGTCACGGGCAAGTCGCGCGAAGATCCCCAGACCGTGCTGCGGACCCATGTCCGCCTGAGCCTCACCGAGCCGGAGCGCCATTCAGAACTGCCCAAGAAACCATCTTAAAAGCCCGCAATCTCGCAACTGCGAAGGGATGCTGTGCGGCCATGTCGCTTCGCATCAACGTGGCTGAACAGATAATATTCGGCGTCTTGAGGGCTGGGCAGGTACAAGACCTCCAGCTGGGACGGATCACCAACAGGAAGGTTCACATGACCATCAAGACCATTTTGCTGTCCGGCGCCGTGGCGCTGGCCTGCGTTGCCGGCGCGACCGCACAGACGGCAAAGGATTATGCCCGCTACAGCACCTACAATGGGCCGCATGCCCCGGGCCAGAATGCCAATGGCCTGCGCATCTTCATCCTGGGCGGCCTCAAGAGCCACGGCCCGGGCGCGCATGACTATCCCTACTTCATGGACACCTGGAGCAAGATGCTGACCGCCCATGGCGCGGTGGTGGATGGCAGCTTCTCCTTCCCCAGCCAGGAACATCTGGAAAAGACCGATGTGGTGATCATCTATCGCGGCGATGCCGGCTACATGACCCCCGAACAGCGCGCGCGCCTGCAGGCCTATGTGAAGCGCGGCGGCGGGCTGGTGACCTTCCACGATTCGTTGTGCGGTCCCGATCCGGCCGACATGGCGACTTTGGTCGGCGCCGGCAAGAAGCATGGCGAGGTCAACTACACCTGGACCGCGACCCTGGATTACAACGTGGTCGACAAGGACAATCCCATCGCACAGGGCATGCCGGCCCAGATTTACGACGAAGCCTTCTACAAGCTGAACTTCGCGCCGGAAGTGCATCCCATCATGACCGTGACCATGCCCGACACGCCCACCGCGCGCCGGGGCGGCGGCGTCGGCCAGACCATTCCGCAGATGTGGACCTATGAGCATACCTTGCCGGGCGGATCGCCCGCCCGCGCCTTTGTCTGGATGCAGGGCCACATGATCGACAACCTGCAAGACCCTGCCATCCAGAAGGTGCTGCTGCGCGGCATCGCCTGGGCCGGCAAGAAGCCGACCGCCGAACTGACCGATTACGTGCCGCCGCCGCCGCGGACGGAGCAGTAATCAAGGCATGATTGAGGCCACTGCGACTCGCGGTGGCCGTTCATCTTCCATATAGACTGCAAGCCGCAATATCGGCGCGAGGAGTGCGTGATGAAGACTTCGGGGAAATTGGTGCTTGGGACGGCGGCGCTGGCATTGGCCGCGACGGCGTCACTTGCGGCGGACGGTGATTGGCCCGCCTCGGGCAAGGACCTGGGCGCCAACCGCTACGTCACGCTCAATCAGATCACCCCGGCAAATGTCGACAAGCTGCAAAAAGCCTGGACGTTCCATCTCAAGCCCGCGAACCTTCCGGCCGATGCGCGCCTACGCATGTCCCAGGACATTCCCCTGGTGGTCGGCAATGTCATGTACATCGTCTCGCCCTACAGCCAGGCGATCGCGCTGAACGCCACCACCGGCGAAGTGATCTGGAAATACGATCTCCCTGACAGCGACATCCCGTCGTCGCAGGCGCGCGGCGCCGCCTATTGGCCGGGCGCCGATGGCATGCCCGCCTCGATCATTTTCGGCAGCGTGAGGGGGCGGCTCTATTCGCTGCGCGCCTCGGACGGCAAGCCCAACACCGCGTTCGGCGAGAACGGCATCGTCAATCTCAAGACGCCGGAAGTCATGCAGACCGGCATGAAGGATGGCTACATCCTGCCGTCACCGCCTGTCGTCTACAAGAATCTGGTGATCACCGGCGCCGGTCCGGGCGAAGGCCCCGGCGGCTCCAATCACGGCGCCGGCCCCGCTGGCGACACCCGCGCCTGGGATCTGCGCACCGGCAAGCTGGTCTGGACCTTCCACACCGTGCCGCGTCCGGGCGAGTTCGGCTATGACACCTGGGCTCCCGAATCCGCCAAGAACCGCTCCGGCGTCAATGTCTGGGGCTATATGACGGTCGATGCCAAGCGCGGCATTCTCTATATGCCGCTGGGCGCGCCCAACAACGACATGGTCGGCAGCGATCGTCCGGGCAACAACCTGTTCAGTTCTTCGATCGTGGCGGTGGACGCCAATACCGGCAAGTATATCTGGCACTTCCAGGTCACCCATCACGACATCTGGGACATGGACACCCAGTCCGCGCCGATGCTGGTGGATGTGAAAAAGGACGGCAAGAACATCCCCGCCGTCATCACGGTCAACAAGAACGCGCTGATGTTTATCCTGGACCGCACCAACGGCAAGCCGATCTTCGGCGCCGAGGAGCGTCCGGTGCCCCAGAGCGAAGTGCCGGGTGAAAAGACCTCGCCGACCCAGCCTTTCCCGGTCAAGCCCGAGCAGCTGAGCGTTGGCAGGGTCACGCACGAGACCCTCTACAAGGGCGTGCCCGAGCATCAGGCCTTCTGCGAAAAATATGTCGCCGACAACCAGTTCAAGCTGGCTTCGTCCTATACGCCGCCGGGTTATGACCATTGGACAGTGGCGCCTCCGGGAACCCAGGGCGGCGTGAACTATTATGGCGGCAGCTTCGATCCGGTGCGCCATCTTTTCATCGTCAACGTCAACAACCTGTTCCAGCCGATGAAGGTGGTGAAAAACGCCGACGGCGAATTCGTGAACAATGCGCGTCCGGCCATCCGCCGCTTCTGGGACAATGACAAGCATCTGCCCTGCAACCAGACTCCCTGGGGCCAGCTGGTGGCGGTGGATGTGAATACGGGCGATATCGCCTATCGCAAGACGCTGGGCATCACCGAACAGTTCCCCGCCGGCCAGCAGGACACCGGCCGTCCGGGCCTGGGTGGAACCACTGTCACCGCCACCGGCGTTACCTTTGTCGGCGCCACCGACGACCGCAAGTTCCGCGCCTTTGAAACCGCCACGGGCAAGAATCTTTGGACCGTGGAGTTGAATGCATCCGCCGAATCCACACCTATTAGCTACCAGGGTTCGGATGGACGTCAATTCGTGGCCATCAC
>JAPLPI010000259.1 GCA_026400305.1 Alphaproteobacteria bacterium
CCCGCGTCGCCTCGCTGATCATCAGCCGCGACCTGTCGGCGATGTACTATCCCTTCCTGGACGTGAAGGAAGGCCATCACGCCGCCAGCCATGACAATGCGTCGGACAATTACGAGCGCATCGCCCACTTCCATGTCGCCCAGTACGCCTATCTGGCGTCCAAGCTGGACAGCATGAAGGAAGGTAATGGCACCGTGCTGGACAATAGCTGCCTGATGTTCATGTCCAACATGTTCGTGGGCAGGAAGCACGACAACTCGCGCCTGCCGCTGCTGCTGGCGGGCGGGCTGGGCGGCACGCTCAAGACCGGCCGTTCGCTGAACTACACAAATGCGGGCGACGATAATCGCAAGATGTGCAGCCTGTACCTGTCGCTGATGGACCGTTTCGGCATCAAGCAGGACAAGTTCGGCGATTCCTCGACCCGCCTGCAGGACATTTAAAAGAGAAGATTACGCATTGGCGCGGGCGGTGGCTTTATGGCCGCGCCCGCGCCCATAGCCCAGGGCTTCTGGGTGATGCCGGACCTGCTGCGCGACTATTGGGATTTCTGGAAGGACCTGGTGGGCCGCCGGACGCTTTCTCTCAGCGAGCAGATCACACGCTGAAGCTTTGGGGCGGTGCCCCGCTCCTTTCCGACATGACGGCGTAAGCCGCTTCCAGGTCGCGGGTGAAACGCACCACGTCGAACAAGGGCGCGGTGGCTTTCCCCAACTTGTCCTTTAACGCCTTTATCTTTTCCGGATTGTGCGCCAGTTCCAGCGCCTTGGCTTCATACTCGGCCAGGGTCTGCGTCACCATCTCGTCCAGCTCGGCGGCCCTGAGCAGGCTGGCGGTAACGCGGCCGGCAAACGTCTCGCCTTCGCAGGTCACTACCGGCAGGCCTGCGCCCAGCGCATCGGCCGCGGTGGTATGGGCGTTGTAGGGCAGGGTATTCACGAACAGGTCCGCCAGCTGGTGACGCGCCAGGTGCACCTCCAGGGGTGCGTCCTCGGCATAGACCAGCCGCGCCGGATCGATGCCGCGCGCTGCTGCCGCGCGCTCCAGGTTGGCGGCTGCATCGGGGGCCGTGCGCTTTAGCCACAGCACACTACCTGGCACCTGCGCCAGCAGCCGCATCCAGACATCGAACACGGGCGCGGTGATTTTCCAGGCGGTGTTGAAGCAGCAAAAGACAAAGCCTTTCTCCGGCAGTCCGACCTGCGCGCGGCTCAGCGCTGTGTCCGAACGCCCCAGCAGGACGGGAAAGAAACTGCCGGGCAGGTGCACCAGCTGTTCGCTGTAGAAGGACTGGTGCGCGAAAGGCGTCACCACGGCGTCGCCGATCAAGTAATCGATGAACGGCGCCCCCGTCGTGCCGGCATAGCCCAGCCAGCTGGCCTGCACCGGCGCGAAGCGATGGGAAAAGATCTGCAGGCGGGCAAAGCCGGTATGCCCGCCCAGGTCGATGGCGATGTCGATCTCCATCTCGCGCAATCGGCGGGCAATCTCGTCGCTGTTCAGTGCGGCGAAATCGTGGAAACGGTCAAACCCTTTTACCAGGCGGGCGCGGATGGTGCTGTCGTCGCTGAGGCCGGTGGAAATACCGATTACCTGGAAGCGCGTGCGGTCCTGGTGCTCGATCACCGGCGCCAGTTGGAAGGCCACCGCATGTTCGCGCATGTCGGCCGAGATGTAAGCCACCCGGATGCGGTCATGGCGATAGGCCTGGCTGGTCCACAGCGGCAGCGGGATGCGGGGCGCCAATTCGCGGATGGCAGCGGCCGCGCGCGACAGCTGCACCTGCTTGTCGCTGGTAACGCCCAGCAAGGTCAGCGGCGGCGCAAGCAGGATCGACCCATCCTGCGTCATCTGGGCCACCCGGTCCCAGTCGCACAGGTTAAGCGCCGCCATGACGCGGTTGGACAGTGCCGGGGCAAATGCGGGATCCAGCGCCACGGCGTGGTCATAGCTTTCCAGGGCTTCACGGTGACGCTGCAATTCGCCCAGCACCACGCCGCGGTTGAAATGCAGCAGCGCGATGTTTGGCTGCAACGTAAGCGCGCGGTCCAGCGCCGCGATGGCTTCGGCGGGCCGGTGCATCTGGGACAGGATCACGCCGCGATTGTACAGCGCCTCAAAATTTTTCGGCTGTA
>JAPLPI010000129.1 GCA_026400305.1 Alphaproteobacteria bacterium
CCTGGGGCGGGCGGTCGGCGGCGATCACCACCCGGCGGCGAAGATCAGCAAAGGCGTTGACAGTGTAGAGGAACTCCGACGCGGTGGCGGCCGAGCGGCAGATATGCTGCAGATCGTCGATGATCAGCACTTCGGCGGTGCGCAGCTCTTCCTTGAAGGCCAGGGTGTCCTTGCGATAGAGCGCGCCCAGGAAGTGGCGCATGAAGTCTTCGGCGCGCAGGAACAGGGTGCGTTTTCCGCGCTTGCGGAATTCCAGCGCGGCGGCGTTCAGAAGGTGCGTTTTGCCGAAGCCGAAGCCGCCGTGAATGTAGAGCAGCGGAATATCGGCCTGCTGGCCGTCGGCGAAACTGCGCGCGGCGCCATGGCCGAACTGGTTGGCGGCGCCGGGAATGAAACTGTCAAACGTCTGCTGCGGATGCAGCATGCGATTCCACAACCCCTTGTCGCCCTCATTGGTGCGGCTTTCGCTGCGCGGCGAGATGTAGGACGCGTTGGTGGGATTTTCGCCCGGGCCCTGATGTTGGGCTTCGCGCGGAACGCCGCCGCCGATCACGGGCGCCGGCGTGGCGCTGGTCACGATTGCCAGCGAGGTGGGTCGGAAACCCTCTGCCACAAAAGCTTTTTCGATGCGGCCGATATAATGGTTAGCGACCCAGTTGCGCACAAAAGCGCCCATGCCGCACGCCAGTCCGGTATCGATTTTCCTACTTGCACCATGTCACCACTACCCATTTTCGTTTTCGCGTTCCGGCACGTATTCGTGTCCGGAATTTCAGAAAGCACTTATTTTTTTTGGGGGCCTATCCTTGGCGCCAGGGAAGATCTTCGGCTTTCCATCCGTTGGCGTTGCCGCGATGACCGTCAGAATCGGCATCGCCTTCGAACCCGCCCGCGATGTTGAACGCCTGGGCAAAGCCCGCCTCGGTCAGGGCGATGGCTGCGGCGCGGGAGCGCGCGCCCGAGCGGCACAGCAGCATCACCGGCGCGGAGGGATTGGGCAGCGCCTGGCCGGCCTCGATCACGAAGCCGGGATTGCGCGACCCGGACGGAAAGCTCTGCCATTCGATGCAATGGACCTGGCGGCTGAACCGGCATAAGGGGAAGAGGAGGGAGGGGCCATGCTTGCACCTAAGAGACAGTTTTAGGGTGGCCGGGGTCTTCGCCCATCACAGAGACGTCAAAATTTGAAGGATTTAGGGACTACTATGCTTTCGATCGGCGCCGAAAATCTTCCAGTCCATGCTAAATACTTTATTTTTACTTATCGAAATCTTCAGCATGACCGTGTCTGCCCCAACCGTGGGTTAAGATACGCTCAGCTCGAAGCGACTCACAAGGGAATTAACTGCGAACAAATCGGTTGATTCGAAAAAATAATCACTTTTGTGAATGGCGCTAAATGATTGTGACGTATACGGAAAATTACGCTTTGTGATCAAGCATTTTGAATCAGTCACTTAGGCGCTTAATCGTCCGTGCTGCGCCGCGAAATACCACCGCTGGATAACACTCCGAACACGGACAAATAAAAAAGGCCCGGAATTGCTTCCGGACCTTAATCTGTAATTGAATCCGAAAGGATTCCAGTATGTTCGTTATTTTGACAGTTTCGAGACCCGCTTGGTCAGGCGCGACACCTTGCGCGAGCCGGTGTTCTTGTGGAGCACTCCTTTGGACACGCCGCGCATGATTTCCGGCTCGGCGGCCTTCAGGGCGGCTAGGGCGGCCTTGGGGTCGCCCGAGGTGATGGCTTCTTCCACCTTGCGGATAAAGCCGCGCACGCGGGTCTTGCGCGCCGTATTGATGGCGGTGCGCTTAGCCGTGGTGCGGACGCGCTTCTTGGCGGAGGCGATATTGGGCATGGAAAGTCCTTGGCAAAGGCCGAAAAGAGGGGGGCGTATAACCCCGGATGGAGCCCGGGTCAACGAAAACCGATTTTTGTGCCTACTTATCCTGAAAGCCGGGTTTCCGCTTCTCCGAGAAGGCCGCCATGCCTTCCTTCTGATCGGCGGTGGCGAACATGGCGTGGAACAGTCGGCGCTCAAAATGTAGGCCCTCGGCCAGGCTGGTTTCCAGGGCGCGATTGACCGCCTCCTTTACCATCTGGGCTGCAGGGGAGGATTGGGCGGCGATCTTCTGGGCCGCCTTCAGTGCCTCATCCAGCAGCATGTCGGCCGGCACCACCCGGGCCGCAACCCCGCAGCTTTCTGCCTCCGCCGCGTCCATGGTTCGGCCCGTGAGGCACAGATCCATGGCCTTGGACTTGCCCACGATACGGGTCAGGCGCTGGCTGCCGCCCAGGCCCGGCATGATGCCCAAGGTGATTTCCGGCTGGCCGAAGCGGGCGGTGTCGGCGGCGATGATGAAGTCGCAGGCCAGCGCCAGCTCGCAGCCGCCGCCCAGGGCATGGCCGGCAACGGCAGCGATGATGGGCTTGCGGATCTTGGCGATCCGGTCGAACTGATGGCCGAACAGGTTTTCCCGGTACATGTCGGAATAGCTTTTGGGCGCCATCTCCTTAATGTCGGCGCCGGCGGCAAAAGCGCGTTCACTGCCGGAGACGATAATGCAGCGGACTTCGGTGCCAGAATCCCACGCTTCCAGCGCATCCGCCAGCTCATTGAGCAGCGCGGTGTTCAGCGCATTCAGCGCATCGGGGCGGTTCAGAGTGGCGATGCCGACCGAACCTTTGACTTCTGTGATGATGTTCATGTGTGCCTCAGCTTTGGCATTTGGGACAATAGAAGGTCGAGCGGCCAGCCTGGACAATGCGCTTTACTGTCCCCTTACAGGGCTTTTTATGGCCTACCGATTCGCTACTTGAGGCCTTTGCTTTGCACGGATTTCCCTCGCGACCATAGACTTGGAACTGATGCTGGAAATTTCCCGGATCGCCGGTGGCCCCGGCGGCGATGGCGTCTTTCAAGACTTTCTTGATGGCGGCGACCAGCGGCGGCAAGCGATCCTTCTTGATCGAACCGGCCAGTCGCTTGGGCGAGATATTGGCTCGGAACAAAGCCTCGCAGACATAGATGTTGCCCAGCCCCGCGATCAGCCGCTGGTCCAGCAGCGCCGACTTGATGGGCGTCTTTTTGCCGTCTAAGGCTTTTTCCAGATAGGCGGTGTTGAACTTTTCTGACAAAGGCTCGATGCCGATGGCTTTGAACAGCTTGTCCTGTTCGATGGTTTTGGTGTCCACCAATGTCATAAGCCCGAAGCGGCGATGATCGTTGAAGACGATGCGGGCAGGCGCATCGGTCTCGAACACGACATGGTCATGCTTGCCGGTGCCTGCGGCTTCCGGCGCCTTGTCATAGACATAGGAGCCGATGCGGCGCTGCTTGCCATGCACATAGACGCTCATGCGCCCGGACATGCCCAGATGGATCACCAGGGTCTCGCCGCTGTCAAGATCGGCCAGCAGATACTTGGCCCGGCGCCGCAGGGCCGTGACCTTGCGGCCCCGCATGCGGGCGGCGAAGTCGCGTGGGAAGGGAATGCGAAGGTCGTCCCGGCGCGTTTCCACATCGGTCAGATAAAAGCCTTCCATCACGGGGACGAGGCCCAGGCGCACGGTTTCGACTTCGGGAAGTTCAGGCATGGACCCGTATTAAATGGTCGCGGGGCGATGCGGTAGCCACTAGGCCGTGCCCCGGCTATGTTCCCGGCATGACTGAGAAAACTGCCAATTTCGGTTTCCGCGAGGTGCCCGAAGACCAGAAGGAAGGCCTTGTCAAAGAGGTATTCTCCTCCGTGGCGGCGCGCTACGACCTGATGAACGATCTGATGAGCGCCGGCGTCCACCGCATCTGGAAGGATGCGATGGTGGAATGGCTGAATCCGCAGCCGGGCTGGAAAAGCCTGGATGTGGCGGGCGGCACCGGCGACATCGCCTTCCGCATCGTTGATCTGGCGCGCTCCAGAGGCGGTGAAGCGGCTGTCACCGTCTGCGACATTAACCAGAAAATGCTGGGTGAAGGCGTGCGCCGCGCCGAAGAGAAAGGCGAGGGCGCCATCGAATGGGTGTGCGGCAATGCCGAGAGCCTGCCGTTTCCCGATGCGTATTTTGATTCCTACACCATCGCTTTCGGTATCCGGAACGTCACGCACATCGACCAGGCGCTGGTGGAAGCGCGGCGCGTGCTGAAACCGGGCGGCCGCTTTCTTTGTCTGGAGTTTTCCAAAGTCGAGGTGCCGGGGCTCGACACTTTGTATGATGCCTATTCCTTCAAGCTGATGCCCAAGATCGGCGGCCTGGTGGCCAAGGATGAAGTGTCCTATCGCTATCTGGCCGAAAGCATCCGCCGCTTCCCGCCCCAGGCGAAATTCGCGCAGATGATCACCGTTGCCGGGCTGGAGCAGGTGAAGGTGAGAAATCTTTCGGGCGGCATCGCCGCCATGCATTCGGCCTGGCGCATCTGATGAGCGCCGTTTTCAGTTCCTTGCGCCTGTTGCATGTCGCCTGGTTTCTGGCCGGGCCGGCGCTGGCCTTCCGCGCGGGGCGCGCGGACGTGGGCGTCAAGCTGAGCGTGGCGGCCCCGGCATCCGCGAGCAGTTCACACGCGACCTTCAGGCGCTGGCCTATTTCGCGCGCACTGCCGAGTCCTGGTCCGCCGAGGCGCGGCGTCTGCGCTTCACCGCCATTGTCGCCACCCTGGCGGACTCGGTGGCGCTGGAACTGGACCTGCGCATGGAAGCGGCGGCGGCAGGCGAACTGTATGAAAGCACGCGGGGCGAAGCGGAATTTCGCGTACCCCACATCGACTGGACCCGCACGTCTGCAAGCGTTCTGACCAGCGAATGGATCGACGGCATTCCCCTGCGCGATACCGCGGCCATCGCCGCGGCGGGCCGCGATCCCAGGCAGGTGGCGGTGCTGGTGATGCGCAGCTTCCTGACCCAGGCGCTGCGGGACGGCTATTTTCACGCCGACATGCATCCGGGCAACCTGTTCATCGATGCCCAAGGCCGGCTGGCGGCAGTGGATTTCGGCATCATGGGCCGTCTGGATGCGGGTATGCGTCGCTTCATGGCCGGAACGCTTGCCGGTTTCCTGCAGCGTGATTACCGCAAGGTGGCGGAGCTGCATTACGAGTTCGCCTTCGTGCCGCCGCATCATCCCATCGAGACCTTTGCGCAGGCCATGCGCGCGGTCGGGGAGCCGATCTTCGGCAAGAGCGCCCGCGACGTTTCCATCGCGCGCCTGCTGGGCCAGTTGTTCGAGACCACGCGGCGCTTCGACATGCAGGCCCAGCCGCAATTGGTCCTGCTGCAAAAGACCATGGTGGTGGTGGAAGGCGTCTGCCGCGGGCTTAATCCCGATTTCGACATCTGGGACGCGGCGCGCCCGGTGGCTGAACGCTGGGTGAGCGACAATATGGGCCCGGAAGCGGCGCTGACCCGCGCAGGCGAAACCTTTGGCGCGCTGGGCAAGCTGGCCCAGGACCTGCCGCAACTGGTCAAGAACGCCGAGGAGCTGTCCCAGATGGTGGCGGAGGGTGGCGTGCGGCTGCATCCTGATACGGCGCGCGCCATTGCCGCCGAACAGGAACGCCAGAGCCGCCCCTGGCGTGTGGCGGTGGTCCTGCTGACCTGCGTGATCGTGGTTGCTCTGATCCTGTCGCTACAGCGGTTTCTTTGACAGGATCGCGAAGCGCGCCGTGAGCGTTACCGCCGCGACCAGAAGCCCGAATGCCAGCCCTAGCCATATGCCGAAGCCTTTCAGGCCCAACGGAAACGCCAGGATCAGGCACATGGGTGCGCCGCCCAGCCAATAAGACGCGCCGGCCAGCCACATTGGCCCGCGTGCGTCTTTCAGGCCGCGCAGGCTCATGGAGGCGGCGACCTGTATGCCGTCCACCAGTTGGAACGCTGCCGCGACGGCAAGGAAGCTGACCGCCAGCGCCAGCACGCCCGCATTTTCCGGAATGTCCGGCAGCCACAGGCTGGCGATCTCGCGCGGCCAGGCCAGAAGCGCCAGCGCGGCGCAGCACATGAAGAGCGCCGCCATGCCTATGGCGGTGAAGCCGGCGCGCCGGGCGGCGATGGCATCGCCCGCACCCGCGGCCATGCCGACCCGCACGGTCGCCGCCAGCCCGATCCCCAGCGGGATCATGAAGGTGAGGGAAGGACTGGTGATGGCGATCTGGTGCGCCGCCAGTGAGGACAGGTCGATGACGCCCATCGCCAGGGCCGCGCCGTTGAACAGCGCGACTTCGAACACCATGGTGATGCCGATGGGAAGGCCCAGCCGGAACAGTTCGGCAAAGCTTTGCCGGTGCCACTGCCACAGTCGGTGCAGGATGCGGTAGCGCTTAAGGGCGGGCACGGCCAGGCACACTGCCAGCATCGCCACGAAGCTGAAGATGTTGGAGCTGGCGCTGGCCAGGCCTGCGCCATACAGGCCCAGCTTGGGAAAACCGAAATGGCCGAAGATCAGCGCATAATCGAAACCGGCATTCCACAAAACCGCCGCGCCCATCACCACCAGCGGCGGCACGGCGCGGGTGAGTGCGGTGGAA
>JAPLPI010000017.1 GCA_026400305.1 Alphaproteobacteria bacterium
TCCGTCGGTCGAAACCCTGCTGCACGCTTTCCTGCCGCACAAGTTCATCGACCATGTCCATTCCACCGCCGTGTTGGCGCTGACCGACCAGCCCGACAACAAGGCGCTGGTGCAGGAAGTCTATGGCGACCGCGTCGCTTACGTGCCCTATACCATTCCCGGCTTCGCGCTGGCCAAGGCGGCGGCCGAAGTGTTCGACAAGCATCCCAAGGCCGAAGGGTTGATCCTACTTCAGCACGGCATCTTCACTATGGGTGACACGGCCGAGCAGGCTTACGGCCGCATGATAGAATTCGTCACCATGGCGGAAGAACGCCTGAAGCTGCGGCGCAAGACCATCGTCCCCGCCAAGCTGCCGGCCAACATCGCCTCGCTACCGGAAATCGCGCCCATCCTGCGCGGCGCGGTGGCGATCGAGAAGAGTGCGATGGCCGGCACCGCCAAGCGCCAGCTGCTGGACTTTCGCACCAACGAGAAAATTTTGAATTACGTGAATGGCGCGGAACTGGCGCGCTACAGCCAAGTCGGCGTGGTCACCCCCGACCACACCATCCGCACCAAAAACTGGCCAGTGATTGTGCCGGCGCCGGAAGCCGGCAAGCTGGAACAGTGGGCCAAGGATGTGCATGAGGCGGTGGCCGCCTATGTCGTCCGCTATCACCGCTATTTCGAAGACAGCAATGCCAAGAGCGTAGTGAAGAAAAAGGAACTGGACCCGCTGCCGCGCGTCATCCTAGTGCCGGGCGTGGGCATGTTCGGCGTGGGCGGCTCGGCCAAGGCCGCGGCAATAGCCGCCGACATCGCCGAAAACGCCGTGGCCGTCATCACCGATGCCGAAGCGATGGGCGAATATCGCAGCATCGGCGAATTCGACATGTTCGAAATGGAATACTGGTCTCTGGAACAGGCCAAGCTGGGCAAGTCCAATGAAAAGTCTCTGGCCCGCCAGGTGGCGGTGATCACCGGCGGCGGCTCAGGGATCGGCGCCGCCACGGCGCGCGCCATGTCCAAGGAAGGCGCCGAAGTCGCCGTGCTGGACCGTGACCTGGAAGCGGCTGAGGCCGTGGCTCAGAAGATCGGCGGCAAGGCGCTGGCGGTGAAGTGCGACGTCACCCAGCCGCAATCGGTGCGCGCAGCGTTTGATGCTGTGGTGTCGGCCTTTGGCGGCGTGGACATCGTGGTGTCCAATGCCGGCGCGGCCTGGCAGGGCACCATCGGCGAGGTGGATGACGAAATCCTGCGCAAGTCGTTCGAGCTGAATTTCTGGGCCCACCAGGCGGTGGCGCAGCAGGCCACCCGCATCATGCAGGCGCAGGGCACGTTCGGCGTGTTGCTGTTCAACACCTCCAAGCAGGCGGTCAATCCGGGCAAGAATTTCGGTCCCTATGGCCTGCCCAAGGCGGCGACCCTGTTTCTGGTCAAGCAATATGCGCTGGATCATGGCAAGGACGGCATCCGCGCCAATGCGGTCAATGCCGACCGCATCCGCTCAGGGCTCCTGACCGATGACATGGTGGCGGCGCGCTCCAAGGCGCGCGGCCTTTCGGAAGCCGATTACATGGCCGGCAATCTGCTGAAGCGGGAAGTGACGGCGGAAGACGTGGCCGATGCCTTTGTCTATCTGGCGACGGCGACCAAGACCACGGCGGCGGTGATCACCGTGGACGGCGGCAATATCGAAGCCTCGTTGCGGTAACCCCCAAGGCTGGCTAGGCTCTTCCCAAGACCAGCATAGGCCGTGGGAGGGACGTTATGGCGCATCGCTTTTTCGCCGCGCTTGCTTTGATCGCCGGCACCAGCATCTGTTGGGCGCAGGCGCCCGCCATGCCGCCGCCGCATGATCCCAACGATTATCCCAACCCGTACCATGTCGATGAAGGCTGGGCGAATCTGGGGCGCAGTTTTGGCGGAGTTTCCGCCGTGGACATGGACCGCGACGGCAAAAGCGTCTGGGTGTTCGAGCGCTGCGGCAAAGCCGATGACGGCTGCGCCAAGGACAAGACCCTCGATCCCGTGCTGAAATTCGATGCTTCGGGCAAGCTGGTGAAGCATTGGGGCGCAGGCAAATTCCTCTATCCCCATGGCATCTTCATCGGCCGCGACCATCATGTCTGGCTGGTGGAAGGCATCTCGCAAAGCAATGTGATCGCCGACGTGATCCATGAATATAGACCGGACGGCAAATTGCTGCGCACCATGGGCGTGCCCGGCACGAAGGGCTTCAGCACCGACCATTTCGATGGCGTTTCTGATGTGCTGGTGGCGCCGGACGGCAGCATTTTTGTCGCCGACGGCCACAGTGACAAGACCAACAACCGGATCCTGAAATATGACCGTAACGGCAAATTCCTGCACGCCTGGGGCAGACTGGGTTCAGGGCCGGGTGAATTCAATTCGACGCACGGGCTGGCGATGGACCGACAGGGGCGGCTCTATGTCGCCGATCGTTCCAACAGCCGCAAACGCGGCGCGCCAGCCCAGCCA
>JAPLPI010000114.1 GCA_026400305.1 Alphaproteobacteria bacterium
CGCAACTGGGTGGCGGAAACCGCCATCCGCGCGGTGGAAGATCGCGGCGACATCGCCACCCTGGACCGCATCTTCAAACTTGTTCAGTCACCGTTTGAAAAGCATGACGGCGGCGAGGCCTTCGCCGCGCCGGCGCCACCAGAACTTTGCAATCTGGAAGTAAGCTGTTCGTCGTAGCTACCAGTTGGTCGAGACGTACTTGATCTCGCAGAACTCGATGAGGCCGTGGTGCGAGCCTTCGCGGCCTAGGCCCGACTGCTTGACGCCGCCGAACGGCGCCGCCGGGTCCGACATCAACCCGCGATTGAGGCCCAGCATGCCAGCTTCCAGCTTTTCGCAGATCTGCATGCCGCGCTTGAGGTCCTGGGTATAGACATAGGCCGCCAGGCCATACTCGGTGTCGTTGGCCTTGCGGATCGCCTCGGCTTCGTCCTCGAAGGATTGCAGCGATACCACCGGCCCAAAAATTTCTTCCTTCATCATGTCGGCATTGTCCGGCACATCGGACAGCACCGTCGGCGGATAATAATAGCCAGGCCGGTTGAGGCGCTGACCGCCCAGGAGCAGCTTGGCGCCCTTGGCCACGGCGTCATCCACCAGCTCGGCGATCTTGGCGACGGACTTCTCGTTCACCATCGGGCCGAGCGTCGATGCCGGGTCGGTGGCTTCGCCCAGCTTGATCGCCGACATGCGTTTAACCATGCCGTCGGTGAACGGCCCGTAAATATCCTTGTGGACATAGAAGCGGTTGGCGGCGGTGCAGGCTTCGCCGCTATTGCGCATCTTGGCCAGCATGGCACCGTCCAGCGCGTCGTTCAGGTTGGCGTCCTTGCAGACGATGAAGGGCGCGTTGCCGCCCAGTTCCATGGCGCAGGAGATCACCTGGTCTGCCGCTTCATGCAGCAGGGCGCGTCCCACTGGAGTCGAGCCCGTAAAAGAAATTTTGCGCACGCGCGGATCGTGCAGCACCGCCTTGGACAGGGGGCTCGCCTTCGAGGTGGTGACCACGTTCACCACACCGGCCGGCACGCCGCAATCATGCATGATCTGGGCAACAGCAAATGCGGTCAGCGGGGTTTCGGTGGCGGGCTTCAGCACCACAGTGCAACCGGCCGCCAGGGCTGGCGCAATCTTGCGGGTGGCCATCGCCGCCGGATAATTCCAGGGCGTGATCAACAGCGCTATGCCGATGGGCTGATACTGCACCAGAATGCGCGCGCCGCTGGCCGGCGCCAGGGCCAGCTCACCCAGCACATGGCAGCACTCTTCGGCATACCAGCGATAGAATTCGGCGGCATATAAGACTTCGGCGCGCGCGTCGGGCAGCGCCTTGCCGTTTTCCAGGCTGATCAGATAGGCCAGCCATTCGATATTCTCGACGATCTTCTCATAGCATTTGCGCAGGATCTCGGAGCGAAAGCGCGGCGTGGTGGCGGCCCAGGCGGCAGCGGCCTTGTCGGCGGCCTCCACCGCGGCCAGCGCGTCGTCGGCGCCACAGTCGGCGACATCGGTGATCTTCTTACCGGTCGAAGGATCGAAGACATCGACGCGCTTCTTGCTGGCGGCTTCCACCCATTTGCCGCCGATCCAAAGATCGGTGGGGATCGGGAAAGGCGTGGGGCCGGTCTTGGGCGTGGGAACGGTGACGGTGTGGGTCATGTCTCTCTCTGTTGCGATAATCAGGACGCCAGAGCGGCTCGGTCGCCGGAGAAGGCGGCGCGGGTGATCGCCTTCATGGCGTCCACATCCAGCTTGCGGGGATTGTTGTTGACCAAGCGGGCGGCGCCCATGGCGCTTTCCGCCGTCCAGTCCTGCTTATTTTCCGGCAAGCCCAGTTCCTTCAAGGTCACCGGGATGCCGATGTCTTTCAACAGGCTGGCGACTTCATCGATTAGCTTGTGGGATAGTTCTTCATCGCTGCCGGAGAGGCCGATTACGCGCCCGATCTCGGCAAAACAGCTGACGCAAGTGGGACGGTTGAATTCCATCACATACGGCATCAGCAGCGCCACGCCCATGCCGTGCGGCGTGTGGGTTTCATTGCCCACCGGATACTGGATAGCATGGGCCGCCGCGGTGCCAGCCGCGCCGAAGGCGCAGCCGGCGGCCAGCGACGCCAGCATCATCTGCTCGCGCGCCTCGATATTCTTGCCGTCCTTCACCGCGGTGCGCAGCGCCTTGAAGATGTTTTTTAGCGCCAGCAGGCCGAAGGTGTCGCTCAGCACATTCTTGCCCACGAACACGTTCTTGACGGTGAGATCGGGCGTCACCTCGCGGGCCGCGGCGGTGAAGCTTTCGATGGCATGGGTCAGAGCGTCGGCGCCACTGACGGCCGTCAGGCCGGGCGGGCAGGTCAGGGTCATCTCCGGATCGCACACCGCGATTCTGGGGATGAGATACGGGCTGGAAATACCCACTTTGGTGCCGCGCTCGGTATCGGCGATCACCGCCACGGGCGTGACTTCCGATCCGGTGCCCGCGGTGGTGGGCACCGCGATCACAGGCGCGACCGGGCCGGGGATTTTGTTTTCGCCATAATAGTCGCGCAGTGAGCCGCCGTGCTTGAGCAATACCGCCACGCATTTGGCCATGTCCATGCAGCTGCCGCCGCCGATACCCAGCACAACATCCGGGTTGAAGTCGGCGCATTCGGTGACGCAGCCGGAAATGCCTTCAATAGGCAGGTCCGCTTCGGTGCTGTCATACACCTTGGTCTTCACGCCATTGGCTTCCAGGTCGGCACCATGCGCGCATCGGTGCAGATCAGGGCTCTGCTGCCGATCTGCGCGGTCATCATGCCCAGCGCGGCGCGCTGGCCCGAGCCGAAGATCACCGAAGCGGGCAGGCGCAGGGCGCCGAACAGTTGGAGCATCTATTTTTCCTTCTTGGATTCTTGCGACAGCTTCTGCAGGTCTGCCCACAGGCCGTCATTGATGAACATGCCGCGTTTTTCCGACTGGGCTCGCGCGGCATGGGCGCGGTCGCTCGGCGCCAGCACGGGATGTTCCGGATCGGACGGTGCCGCGGCGCGAATTTCTTCCAGGTAATCGGTGACCAGCGCCTTGGCGGCTTCGGCATGCGGCGGGGCGATGACGATAAAGATGTCGCCCTTGTTGGAAACATTCACCGAATCCAGCGTGCCCTTCACGCCGGTGCCGATGGCCGATGCGGCCAGGCTGGCGACCAGCACTTCGAAAGCGATGCCGAGCGCATAGCCCTTGGGACCGCCGAACGGCGCGATGGCGCCTTTCTTGGCGGCGGTTGCGTCGGTCGTGGGATCGCCATTCTCGTCCAGCGCCCAGCCCAGCGGGATCGGCGCGCCGCGATTGGCGTGGTCATGGATCTTGCCCATGGAAACAAGGCCGGTGGCCATGTCCAGTACCATGGGCGTGGGATCGGCCGGCACCCCGATGGCGATGGGATTTGTGCCGATCATCGCCTTGCGCCCGCCCCAGGGATGCACCAGTGCCTCAGAGATTGTCAGCGCGATGCAGGTCAGGCCTTCATGGGCGACATGCTCGGCATAGTAAGCCAGGGCGCCCAGGTGATTGGTGTTGCGGATGGCGGCGATGGCGATGCCGTCTTCGCGCGCGCGCTGAATGATCATGTCCAGCGCGGCCATCGCGATCACGGGGCCGAGACCGCGTTCGCCGTCGACTGACAGGAAGGAACGGGCGGTCCATTCCTGGTTGCCCGTGGTGGTAGGGTTGGACAGGCCAGCATGGATGCGCTCGATCACCCGGCGCAGGCGCAAAAGGCCGTGCGAAGGAATTGCCCGCATCTCCGCTTCGATGAACAGCCCGGCCTGGGTGCGGGCGTGGCCGGTCGGCACCCCATTGGCGAGCAGGATGCCCTCAGCCAACTTGCGGACGTCTTCGACGGCGACCTTCACAAATCAAATATCCTATAGGATTTAAGAAACTTATGAATTATACTTCGCACGGTCAATGGCAAAAGCCAGCCTTTCTGTGGGTGAAGTTCCTTGGCGTCAACGCTGAACGAAACGGCCGACCGCACCATCGCCCGCCCCTCCGGGCTGTCGGAGGAGGTCTATCGCCGTGTCCGTGCCGACATAATGTCCCTGAAAATCCCGCCTGATACGCGGGTGTCGGTGGACAGCCTGGCCCGCGAGCTGGGCGTGTCCCAGACCCCGATCCGAGAGGCGTTGTCCATGCTGGAAGCCAATGGACTGGTCTCCAAGCGGCACTTTGCCGGTTACGCCACCAGCCCGCGCATGGACCGGGCGCAACTAGATGAGCTGTTCGAATTCCGCTTGCTGATCGAACCCCATGCCGCGCGCAAGGCCGCCGAGGCTATGGCCGATGCCGACAAGCGCGCGCTTTCCAGCGGCGAAACGGCGCCGTCGCACGAAGCCTTTGCCGACATGGATACCGAATTCCACCGCCTGATCGCGCAGGGCGCCGGCAATCACCTGATCGCGGATTCGCTGGCGCGGCTGCATATCCATGTCCACATCTTTCGCGCCTGCTTTCGCAGCGAGATCACCGAAGAAGCGGTGCATGAGCATGATGCGATTATTGCCGCCATCCATGCGCGTGACGGCGGCAAGGCGGAAGCCGCCATGCGCCGGCACATCGAGCGCAGCTATGGGCGGTTGCGCGATTTCATAAAGGATTAACTTTTCTGGCTCTTCCGCCAGGCGGCGTACTTGGCCTTATTCTCGTCATTGGGCGGATACAGGCCGGGCAGGGGCACGCCCTTTTCCACTTCGCCCATGATCCAGGTTTCCATCGCTTCCTGTTCGGCGGCGGCTTCCGTCACCTCGGTCAGCATAGCCTGCGGGATTACCACCGCGCCGTCGCCGTCGGCAACGATCGCATCGCCGGGGAAGATCGCTACGCCGCCGCAGCCAATAGGCTCCTGCCAGTTTATGAAGGTCAGGCCCGCCACCGAGGCAGGCGCGGCGGCGCCGGCGCACCACACCGGCAATCCCGTGGCCAGCACACCTTCCATGTCGCGCATCACCCCGTCCGTGATCAACGCGCCGACCTTCCGCTTGGCCATGCGGGCGCACAGGATATCGCCAAAGATGCCGGCATCGGTGACGCCATTGGCGTCTGCGACGCAGATCACGTCTTCCTCCATCGCCTCGATGGCGGCGCGGGTGGAGATGGGTGAGGCCCAGCTCGCCGGGGTCGCCAGATCTTCGCGCGCCGGCACAAAGCGCAGGGTGAAGGCAGTGCCTGCAATCCGCTTTTGGCTGGGCTGTTTGGGAAATGCGCCGCGCAGCCAGACATTGCGCAGGCCTTTCTTCAGCAGAACCGTGGTCAGGGTGGCGGTGGAAATACCTTCCAGAATCTTTTTGGTGTTGGCGTCCATGTTTAAGCCCCCGTCTGAAAATTATTCCGGCAGCGCGAAGATGGCGAAGACATCGCCGAAGATCGCTTTGCCTTCATTCTGCATGAAAATCTCGCCGCCATGGCAGCCACCGGCGCCAATCGCGACATATTGCACGCCCTTGACCCGATAGGTAATGGGCGGCGTGCAGACGCCGGCGCCCAGGGGATAGCGCCAGACTTTCTTGCCGGTCCTGGCGTCATGGGCCACAAAATCCCCGTTCATCTCGCCGGTAAATACCAGCCCGCCGGCAGTGGCCAGCACGCCGCTGAAATAAGGTCGATCCGACTTGTGCTGCCAGGCGATGGCGCCGGTGGCCACATCGATGGCGCTGAGGGTGCCGTTGGGGGTGAAGACCTTCATGTTCGTCGGCATGTCGCCGCCGGAATATTGTCCGCGAATGGGCGTGCCGGGCTTGTAGACCTCAGGCAGGGGCTGGCGGACGGTGTAGTCGTGCGCCTCGTTGATGCCCTGCTGATAGAAATATTTTGTCTGGGGCGAATAGGCCGGCGGCTGCCACATGGCGCCGCCATGATTGGCGGGCCACACCGTCTTGGGCGTCGGGCCCAACGGGGTCATGAAGTTGTCGCTGATTTCGACAAATGGCGCCGACTTGCGGATCAGCTTTCCGGTCAGTCGGTTGACGATATAGACGATGCCGGTCTTGCCGGCATGGGCGGCTGCCTGAACAGGCTGGCCCTTTTCATCCGCCGTGTCGAACAGCACTACGGGGGCGCAGGCATCTAGGTCCCAGATGTCATGCGCGACCTCCTGGTACCACCAGCGCAGCTTGCCGGTGTGGCTGTCGATGGCGACAATGGAGTCGGTATAGGCGTTGTGGCCCTTGCGGCTGGTGCCATCCAGGTCGGGATTAGGATTTCCCACCGCGAACAGGATCAGGTTGTTTTTCACATCGATGGCCGGGGTGTTCCACACCGAGCCGCCGCCATATTTCCAGCTGTCGCCACTCCAGGTTTTTCCGCCGGGCTGATCCGGTGCGGCGGTAGTATTAAAGCGCCACACCAGCTTGCCGGTATTGGCGTCCAGCGCTTGCAGGAAGCCGCGCGTCGGCCATTCGGCGCCGGCATTGCCCACCAGGATCAGGCCATTATAGGCGATGGGCGCCATGGTGAAGGAATAGAAGACGGCAGGTTGGGGCAGGACCTCGGCATGATCGCTTTTCCAAAGTAGCTTGCCGGTGCGCGCATCCAGCGCCACGACGTGTCCATCCAGCTGGGCAGAAAAAACTTTGCCATACGCCACCGCGACGCCGCGCGAGATCTGGCCGCAGCACAGGTTGGAATAGGAAAGCGTGGGGATATAGGACCAGAGCTGCTGGCCGGTGACGGCGTCATAGGCCATCACCTTGTTGTCGGCGGTGCTCAGATACAGCACGCCATCCACCGCGATGGCGGTGTTCTCGAAATTCTTGGGGACCCCGGTCTGCAAGATGGCGGTGGGCCGCAGCTTATCGACATTCGAAAGGTTGATGTCGGTCAGGGGCGAGAAGCGCTGGTTGTCATAGGTGCGTCCGTGCAGGATCCAGCCATCCTGCTTGTCCGCATCCAGCATCATCGCGTCGCTGATATCGACATTCTGTGTTGCCGCCTGGTTCAGGAAACTTTCCGGTTTGGTTGTGGCGGCGCCCACCGCGGCCGCGGCTTCACCGGCGCTACCCTTTACCGGTTGCGGCGGCTGGCCGAGCGCGCTGCCACACAGCGACAGGCATGCTATCGCCAAAACTGCAATTACAGATGTGCGCATAAACTCAACCTTTGTCGGGCAGAGCGAAGATGGCAAAGGCGTCGCCGAATGTGGGACGTCCGTCATTGAACATCAGGATCTCGCCGCCATGGCAGCCGCTGGCGCCCACGGCGATATATTGCACGCCCTTGATCTTGTAGGTAATCGGCGGAGTGCAGACACCGGCGCCCAGCGAATAGTGCCAGATTTTCTGGCCGGTCTTGGCGTCAAAGGCATTGAAGTCGCCATTCATCTCGCCCGCAAAAATCAACCCGCCAGCCGTCGCCAGCACGCCGCCATACATGGGCCGTTCCGACTTGTACTGCCAGGCCAGTGCGCCGGTATTGGTGTCGATCGCGGTGAAAGTGCCGCTGGGCGGCATTTTCAAATTCACCGACATATTGCCGGCGCTGTACTGGCCGATAATCGGCGTGCCCGGTTTGTAGACCTCGGGCAGTGGCCGGTTGACCACGAAGTCGTGAATTTCATTGACGCCCATGGTGTAGAAATATTTGGTCAGCGGTGAATAGGCCGGCGGCGACCACATGGCGCCGCCCTTGCTGCCCGGCAGAATGCTTATGGGCTTGTCGGTCAGCGGCTTCATGAAGTTCTCGTTGACCGTTACGAAGGGTGGCGATTTTCTGATCAGCTTTCCGGTCAGGCGATTGACGATAAAGAGCATGCCGACCTTGCCGGCTTCGCCCGCTGCGGGAACCACCTTGCCGTGTTCGTCGATGGTGTCGAACAACACCACGGGCGCGCAGGCGTCATAGTCCCACACGTCATGCGCCACCTGCTGATACCACCAGCGCAGCTTGCCGGTGCGGCTGTCGATGGCGACGATGGAGTCGGTATAGGCGTTGTCGCCCTTGCGGCTGGTGCCGTCGAGATCGGGATTGGGATTGCCGGTGGCGAACAGGATTAAATTGTTCTTCACATCGATGGCGGGCGTGTTCCACACCGAACCGCCGCCATACTTCCAGCTGTCGCCGCTCCAGCTCTTGCCGCCGGGCTGATCTGGCGCGGCAGTCGTATTAAAGCGCCACACCAGCTTGCCGGTATTGGCGTCCAGCGCTTCGAGAAATCCGCGCGTCGGCCACTCGGCGCCCGCATTGCCCACCAGAATGAGGCCGTTATAGGCGATGGGGCACAGGTTGGAATAGCCCAGCTTGGGCGAATAAGCCCAAAGCTCCTTGCCGGTGATGGCGTCATAGGCCTGAATATTATTATCGCCGGTTTCCAGATAGAGCACGCCATCGACTTCGATCGGCGTCATCTCGGTCGTCTTGGTGATGCCGGTCTGGATCAGCGCGGTGGGACGAAGCTGACGGACATTTGCCGCATTGATGTCGTTGAAGGGCGAGAAGCGTTGGTTGTCATAGGTGCGGCCATGCAAAATCCAGTCGTCCGAATGATCGGAATCCAACATCATCGCATCG
>JAPLPI010000267.1 GCA_026400305.1 Alphaproteobacteria bacterium
GATCGGGCCCCCTCTGTTAGTGGCAAGAAAATACCAGACCGGCGGTTCCGATCCAAGGAAAACAAGCTATTTTTTGCGGCATTCCTGTCACAAACCCAGCTTACAATGCAGAAATGCCGCACCCCGGCCCCATGGCCGGCTTGGAGAAAAATTCACGACTTTTCATGCGCTTGGCAAAATTCTGGCCCGAAAATGGAATTTTTCGGCCCTCTCCACCTTTTTGATTGTCAGGGCGCCGTAACCTATCCAGAAGCCTGCCAAATGGAATCCAGATGAAAACCGCCGTTCTGCCCTCCCCCGCCCTGGCCCACGCCTATGCCTCCGTGCGCGCCCATAGCGAGGTCCTGGCGGCGCCCCTGTCGGCGGAAGATTGCACCATCCAGTCGATGCCGGACGCCAGCCCGGTCAAATGGCACCTGGCCCACACGACGTGGTTTTTCGAAACCGTGATACTGTCGCAGCGGCCCGGCTACAAGCCGTTCGATCCGCGCTTCGCCTATCTGTTCAACTCCTATTACGAGGCGCTGGGGCCGCGCCATCCGCGCCCGCGCCGCGGTCTTCTCACCCGTCCCACGCTGGACGAGGTTTTTGCCTGGCGCGCCCATGTCGATGCGGCGATGGCGCAGGCCTGCGGCGACGACACCTTGCGCGACGCCATCATCCTGGGCCTGCATCACGAGCAGCAGCACCAGGAACTGATCCTCACTGACATCAAGCATGCCTTTTTTTCCAATCCGCTGCTACCCGCCTATCGCAACAACAAGTCCACCGCGCGCGCGGCCCAGCCGCTGGACGGGATTTCCATTCCCGGCGGCGCAACCTGGATCGGCCATGACGGTTCGGGTTTCTATTTCGATAATGAGTTGCCGCGCCACCAGGTGCTGCTGCGGTCCTTCCGCATTGCCGCGCGTCCCGTCAGTAATGGCGAATACCAGGCCTTTATAGCCGATGGCGGATATCGCCGCCCCGAATTCTGGCTGTCAGACGGCTGGGCGCGGATACAGGAAGAGCATTGGGAAGCTCCACTTTATTGGCTGAAGGATGATGACGGCAGCGAAAGCGTTTTCACCCTGAGCGGCGTACAGCCGCTGGATCCGGGCGCACCGGTGAAGCATGTCAGCTTCTATGAAGCGGCCGCCTATGCCGCCTGGGCCGGGGCCCGCTTGCCGACCGAGTTTGAATGGGAAGCCGCCGCACCGCTGTTTGCGCACGGCGATGTCTGGGAATGGACCCGCTCGTCCTATGATCCCTATCCCGGCTTCAAGGCCTTTGAAGGCATCGCCGCCGAATACAACGGCAAGTTCATGGTCGGCCAGATGGTGTTGCGCGGCGGCTCCGTCGCCACTCCGCCCGGTCATGTCCGCGACAGTTACCGCAATTTTTTCCCACCACATGCGCGCTGGCAGTTCAGCGGCATCCGGTTGGCCGAGGACGCCTGATGGACACCACGCTCGCCCGCATGTCCCATCTTCCGGCGCCGGCGGAGGACAGCTTCGCCGACAGCCTGGTCGCGGGCCTGGCCAAATCGCCCAAGGAACTGGCCTGCAAATATTTTTATGACGAAACCGGCTCGCGGCTGTTCGACCAGATCTGCGAACTGCCGGAATATTACCAGACCCGTACCGAGACGGCGCTTCTGACTCGTTACGCGCCGGAGATCGCCGCCCTGATGGGCCCCGGCATGGAGATCGTTGAATTCGGCGCCGGCAGTCTGCGCAAGGTCCGCATCCTGCTGGATGCGGCGCAGGATTTGCGCGCCTATACGCCGCTGGATATTTCCGGCGGCTATCTGGGCGATGTGCTTCGCGCCCTGGCGGCGGACTATCCCGCGCTGACCTTGCGGCCGCTGGTGGGCGATTTCACCTTGCCGCTTTCCATTCCGGGTCTTCCCGGCAATCCGCGCCGCGCCGGCTTTTTTCCCGGCAGCACCATCGGCAACTTCAAGCCCGATGCGGCGATGGCGCTGCTCAGGCGCATGCGTGGCGTGCTGAACGGCGGCGGGCTTCTGATCGGCGTGGACCTGGTCAAGGACCCGGTGCGGCTACATGCGGCCTATAACGATGCCACCGGCGTCACCGCCCTGTTCAACAAGAATTTGCTGGCGCGCGCCAACCACGAGCTGGGCGCGAATTTCGATCTGGACGGCTTTGCCCATTACGCGCCCTACAACGCCCACGCTACCCGCATCGAGATGTACCTGGTGAGCCTCAAGCGCCAGAACGTGACCCTGTGCGGCCAGCGTTTCGACTTCGCGCAAGGCGAGGCGGTGCACACCGAGGACAGCCACAAATACACCATCGAAAGCTTCCGCGAGATGGCCTGCCGCGCCGGCTTCAATCCCCGCGCGGTCTGGACCGACGAGGACCGGCTGTTCAGCCTGCACTGGCTGGAATCACGCTAATCCGGCCTTCGCCCGGCTTGCCAGCCAGCGCCCGAACCGCCAAGCTGCCCCCCGATTTTGGGGAGTGAAACACAATGAAAAAAATCATCGCAACGGGCGCAATTGCAGGCTTGGTCATTGCAGCAAGCGGAGTGGCCGCTTTCGCGCAATCGGGCGGCCAGCTGGCCGTGGCCCAGGGCACCAACACCCAGACCTATGATGTGCCGGCGGGCTCCAAGGCCCAGACCGTCATCATCACCACCCGCGACCTGAAGGACGGCGAGACGACATCGGCGCACATGCATCACGGCGTGGAGATGACCCAGGTCACCTCCGGCACCTTTGAATGTTATTTGAAGGGCCTGCCCATGAAGACGGTGAAGGCCGGCGAGAGCTTCATCATCCCGCGCGAAGTGCCGCACGATTGCCGCCCGCAACCGGGCAGCGTGCCGGTGCACCTGGCGGTGACCCTGGTGATCGACACGGGCACCCCGCCGCGTTCGCCCGTCACGGACGTGCTGATCCCGAAGAAGTAACCGGAACTTTGACCTGAAAAGGCCGCCTCTCGCGGGGCGGCCTTTTTTCATGGCTATATGGCGGCATGTGGCTGCTCTACGCCTTTACCGCCCCCTGCTGTGGGTCGTCTCGACGCACGTCGACAAATTCCTGGTCGACAAGTATTTCCGCGACAGCGACACAGCCGTGCTGATCGTGTTCACCGCCTTGCTGGGCGTGCTGGCGCTTCCGGCCATCTGGCTGGCCGAACCCGGGGTGCTGGCGCTGCCCTGGCTGGCCACGGTGGTGATGACGGTGTCGGGCATTCTCTATATGGGCGCGATGCTGTTCTACCTGCGCGCCATCCAGAGCGAGGAAGCCAGCGTGGTTGCGCCGCTGTTCCAGGCCAACACCGTCTTCACCTTCCTGCTGGGCCTGGTTTTCCTGCACGAGATGCCGCGCTGGCAGCAGCTGGCGGGCGCCGCGCTGGTGGTCGGCGGCGCGCTGGGCCTGTCGCTGGACAGGCACCTGCACTTCGGCAGCTTCAACCCGCGGCTGGTGCTGCTGATGTGCGCCGCCACCTTCGTGCTGGCGCTTTCCAGCGTAGAGTTCAAGTTCTTCGCCGTGCATGACGAGTTCTGGAGCACCACTTTCTGGACCTTTGTCGGCGAAGGCCTGTTCGGCGGCGCCATCCTGGCGGTGCCCGGATACCGCAAGCAGTTCCTGCACCTGTTCCGCAAAAATCCCGGCGCGGTGATCGGCGTCAATGCCGCCAACGAGCTGATCAACCTGGGCGGCGGACTGGGCGTTCGCTATGCCTCGCTGCTGGCGCCGGTGGCACTGGTCTCGGCCATCTCCGCGACCTCGACCTTCTTTGTCTTCCTGTTCGGCATCCTGCTGACACTATTTTTCCCCAAGTTTGGACGGGAGGATTTGTCGGCGCGAAACGTCACACAGAAGGGGGTGGGCGGCGTGCTGATCATGGCCGGGGTCGTGCTGATCCAGGCCTATGCGGGACGCAACTAATCCCCTTGCCCGGGACAGGCAGAAATGCGCCACTTCCCGTCAACAAGGACAAGAAATGGCGGGGAGAGCAATGCGTAAACTTCTGTTGTTGCTGGGAATTTGTGGCGTGGCGCTGACGGGCGCCGCCCTGGCCCAGGGCGCCCTGCCCTATTGGGCCTATCCGGTGCCCAAACATTCCTGGCCCCAGCCCAATCCCAAGCAGGTCGTGCGCGTGCCCGGCGTCAAGAAGACCTTCACGGTGGCCGGGGTGAATGACCGTTTCAATGTGCCGGACTGGTATCCGGCCTCCCATCCCAGGATGCCGCAGATCGTGGCGCATGGCCGCAAGCCCGACGTGTTCGCCTGTGGCTATTGCCACCTGCCCAACGGCCAGGGCCGCCCGGAAAATGCCTCGCTGGCCGGCCGGCCCGCCGCCTACATCGTGAACCAGGTTGCCGACATGCGTTCCGGCCGCCGCAAGTCCTCGTCCGACAAGATGGGCTCGATCAACGCCATGATGGCGGTCGCCAGGGCGTCAAACGACGCCGAAGTGAAGATCGCCGCCGACTATTTTTCCAAACTGAAATTCGCCAAATGGATTCGCGTGGTCGAGACCGACAAGGTGCCGAAGACCGACATCGCCCAGCGCAACATGCTGGTGATGGTGCCGGGCCCCAAGGGGAAAATCGGCAAGCGCATGCTGGAAATTCCCGAAAACCTGGAACGCACCGAAGTGCGCGAATCCAAATCCGGCTTCATCGCCTATGTGCCCAGGGGGTCCATCGCGCGCGGCAAGGCGCTGGTGGAATCCGGCGCCGGCGCCTTCCCCTGCGCCGCGTGCCACGGCCCCGATTATCGCGGCAATGGCAACGTGCCGGCGCTGGCGGGCCGCTCGCCCAGCAGCATCGTGCGCCAGCTGCACGACTTCAAGGCCGGCACCCGCAATGGCGCGGGCGCGGCAATGATGCAGCCGGAAGTCGCCCGCATGACCGACGACATGCAAATTGACATCGCGGCATATCTCGCCTCGCTCAATCCGTAAAAAGGACTCTGTAATCATGATCAATTCCCGCCGCGCCTTCCTGATGGGCACCGCCGCAGCATGCGCCGCCGCGATCGTTCCCCTGCCCGCATGTGCGGAAAGCGTCATCACCATCGGCGCGCCGATGGACCCGCCGGAGTGGGCGCTGCTGCAGCGCGAAGTCCTGCACGCCCACACCGCCGCCTGCGTGAAATTCTTCCGCCGCTATTTCAATCCTACGACCGGCTGGCTGGAAACCACCGAGCGTTTCGGCGGCGATGACGGTCCCGACGATTCCATCGAGAATGTCAATGACTGGCCCCACGCCTATGCCTTGGGCGGCGATGACGTGCTGAAAGACATGTACACCAAGGCCTATGAAGGCCATGTGCGCCAGTACAGCGCCGCCAAGACAGTGGATGTGCCGATCGGCCGGCTGGGCATGTACTACAAGGAATTCCCCAGCCAGTTCGACTGGCAGCACAATGGCGAAGGCCTGACGGTCTTTAACCTGATGCCGCTGGGCGACCCCTACAGCCATGTCTATCGCGAACGGGTGAAGCGCTTCGCCGGCTTCTACATGGACGAGGATCCCGGCGCGTCCAACTATGATCCCAAGCTGAAGCTGATCAAGAGCCTGATGAACGGCTCCAGGGGCCCCATGCTGCGCAAGGCCACCGCGCTGGACTGGACCGGCGATCCCATCGAGGTGGAGAACCGCTTCCCCTCACTGGGCCATGGCGAAGGCGCCTACAAGGGGATGCTGGCGCATTTCGAAGGCTATACAGATGTGGTGGGCGATCATCCGCTGAACCTTGCCTCCACCC
>JAPLPI010000324.1 GCA_026400305.1 Alphaproteobacteria bacterium
GACTGTGTCCATCCCGGCACAGTGCCGACGATCATCACGACCGCAGCAACGATGAAACAACGATTCATGAGCCCTGCCCCCCCCTGGCTTAAAATCTGCATTCTCAATGTCCACTTTGCTACGAAATCTCTGACGGAGAATTCTAAAAAAGCTATCCACTTTGGGGGGCGGCAAGCCACTCCGTGGTCCTTGTCTCTTCCGAATACCTTACGGCATTTGGGCAAAACCGACGATAGCAACGGCTCAATTCGCCCGCGCCGGACAGCTTGATTTCACTGCCTCTGACAAAGCTGTACTTGCCCGTCAATCACCCTATGCCTGAATGCCCGCTGTTGATGCTGTGGACGGCTCTTCACCCACCCGCCAGCCTATGAGGGTTAGCAAAATGGAGGGGTGAGAAATCCCAGCCAGTCCCAAACTATTGACCGAAGGCGTGGCCAAAACGGCGCCACCGCACTGCAAAAAATCCACTCCTCGAATGTCCGCTTCTGGCGCAAAGCGGACATTCGGCTCATCCAAACGAATGACCGCTTTGGGGGGTAAAGCAGACATTCCCGCTAGCGATCACGGTCGGACGGTCGCGCGCCGAAACGGCGTCGATGGGGAACTAGGTTCCCAGAATAATCGAAGGTCGGCGGTTTCTACGAAACGGCCCCCCGATAGCCCCCCGGAGGGGAAATGGTGGGCGGTACAGGGATCGAACCTGTGGCCCCTTCCATGTCAAGGAAGTGCTCTCCCGCTGAGCTAACCGCCCGTTCCATTTAGGTTTTTCGCCATTTTTGGCGATCCGCCCGCTACTCTTTTTCAACGCTCTCCGACACGTCCGACTCTATAGGAGCCGTACTATGTCAAGGAAGTGCTCTCCCGCTGAGCTACGCGCCCCACCGGCAGGAAGGGCGCTTCTATAACGTCAGGGTTATCCGGGGGCAAGCGGCCCGGAAAAGGGCCCGAAACAGGCCTGGAGAGCCGGTCAGGCCGCGGCCAGCATTCGGTCCACTTCCGCCACGATCTCGCGCAGGTGGAAAGGCTTGGACAGGACCTTTGCCTGTTTGGGCGCGCCCGATGCGGGATGCAGCGCCACAGCAGCAAAGCCGGTGATGAACATGATCTTCAGGGCGGCATTCATTTCGGCGGCCCGCTTAGCCAGCTCGATCCCGTCCATGCCCGGCATCACGATATCGGTCAGCAATAGGTCGAAGGTGAACCCCTTGATGCACTCATAGGCGTCGCCGCCATCGCCGAAATCAGTCACCGCATGGCCGGCCTTGACCAGCGCCGCCGCAAGAAACTTGCGCAGCGATTCATCGTCTTCCGCCAAAATGATGTGCGCCATGTCAGCCCGCCTGCCCGTCCCTATACAACCCTATACAGGGCAAAGCTGTAAACCTCGGTTAACGGGGCGGGAACCTTGCCACCCCCCAAGCTTGGTGCAACCCTGTGAGCGTTAACGAGGCTTGATCTGCATGGAATTGCCACAGGACCCCGCTGAAACGGCCCCTTTCCGCCTAGACCGCCCGGTGCGCCAGACGGTGCCGTTCCTGTTCGCCTCGCCTCATTCGGGTCGGCGCTATCCGGCCAGTCTTTTGGAGCGGTCCCGGCTTGACGCCACCGCCCTGCGCCGGTCCGAAGATGCCTTTGTCGACGAGCTGTTCGCCGGCGCCATCGGCCTGGGGGCGCCCCTGCTTGCGGCGCTGTTCCCGCGCGCCTATCTGGACGTCAATCGCGGCATGGCCGAGCTGGATGTCGCCATGTTCGACGGCGCCGTGGGTGTGCCGGTGGATGCGCCCAGCCCACGCGTCTCGGCCGGGCTTGGCGTCATTCCCCGCATCGTGCGCGATGGGGCCGAGATCTATCGCGGCAAGCTGGGACGCGAAGAGGCCGACACCCGCCTCGCCCAGCTCTACCGGCCCTATCACGCGGCGCTGGCTGCGCTGATGGAAGAAACCCGCGCCCGCTTCGGGGTCGCAGTTCTGCTGGACTGCCATTCCATGCCCTCGGCCCTGTCGGTGCCCGACATCGTGCTGGGCGACTGCTATGGCGCCAGCGCCGCGCCGGCTTTGACGGCCCGCGCCGAAGCAGCCTTCACCCGCGAAGGTTTTTCGGTGGCGCGCAACACACCCTATGCCGGCGGCCACACCACGGTTCAGTACGGCAGGGTGGCAGCCAATTGCCATGCGGTGCAGATCGAGATCAACCGCACTCTATATCTGGACGAAGACCGCATCACCAAGCGGCCGGTATTTGAATCGGTGCGCGCGCGCCTGACACGGGCGATGGAGTGGCTGACGGCCATCCCGCTGTCGCAGCTGAGTGGTCCCGCTCAGCTGCAGCAAGCCGCCGAATAATCGCCCGCGCCTGAAACCGGCAGACCCACATCGCGTTTTAAAGGGGTGACCCACAAGGGTTCCCACATGTCCTGTTTCCGCACCTTTACCTGTGCGCCTTGTTCGTTGGCGCGTCTGCACTGGCCTGCGCCGAGGAACTGGCGCCGGTGGCGCTGAACAGCCTGTCTTCGACGCCCCGGCGCCGCCTCCGCCAAGGTTCTGGACCAGACTGGTCACGTGCTGGGCCAGAAGACCGGCATCCAGACCGACGAGTATAGAAAACCCTCTGCTTTCGCCTTCCGCTCCAGTAACGGCAATACTGTTGTGATCGGCGCCGCAGCTGTTCCTTTTGATGGAACAGTGCTGGTCGCCGACAACGAACAGCCCCAGATCGCCGCGCTTTCCGCAGCTCGCGTCGCCTCCGTCAATTAAGCGCATTTTGCCCTAGAGATTTTGGTCTCTGGGTAGGAGCCGCTAGCGACGTGGACGTTGGCCCACGAGCGACGCGGCGACGAACCCAGAGACCAAAATCTCTAGGGCAAAAAAATGGCCGCTCCGAAGAGCGGCCAAGTTAAGGGAGGAAACGCCCAGGAAGGGCGGCGGCCTTGCAATCGAAGATTGCAATGTCATAATTGTTCACAAAGTGACCAGACTGCTGCCTCTTTCAGCATATGTGCGTCGCAACATGCCGCCAGGTCGTTAACGCGGCGGATTCATCACACCGTCGCAAGCACGCAACAAAAGATTCGCGCGAAGCAGCTACTCCCCGCTCCAGTAGATGGCTGGAGACACCCGATGGCCGATGTTGCGTGGTTTGAAAATGCGCTGGGAAACTTCGTTCCGCCTCGCGCCACTGCTCCTCCAACTGCCACCGCCATCGACACAGCCCACTTCAAACGACATCGCACCATCTTCATTTCCGACATGCATCTGGGCACACGCGGCTGCAAGGCCGAAGCCCTGGCCGATTTCCTGGCGCACAATGATTGCGCCACGCTGTTTCTGGTGGGTGACATCGTTGACGGCTGGAGACTGAAGCGCCGCTGGTACTGGACGGCCGCACAGACCCATGTGATCAACGAAATTCTGCGCAAGGTGGACAATGGCACGCGCGTGATCTTCGTGCCGGGCAATCATGACGAGTTCGCACGCGAATATGCCGGCCGCCTGTTCGCCGGTGTGGAAGTGATCCAGGAAGCCATCCATGAAACCGCCGACGGCAAGCAACTGTGGGTGCTGCATGGCGACCGCTTCGACGGCGTGATCTCCTTTGCCAAGTGGCTGGCCCATGCCGGCGACTGGGCCTATGGCTGGGCGCTGCACTTCAACGACCTGCTGTTCCGCGTGCGCAAGCGCATGGGCCTGCCCTACTGGTCGCTGTCGGCCTTCCTCAAGCACAAGGTCAAGAACGCGGTGGAATACATCTCGCGCTTCGAAGAGGTCGTGGCCGAACAGGCCAGCCTGCGCGGTGTGGACGGGGTGGTATGCGGCCATATCCACCATGCCGAAATCCGCGAGATCGGCGGCATCATCTATCACAACGACGGAGACTGGGTTGAAAGCTGCAGCGCCCTTGTCGAAGATGCCCACGGGCATATGGAGATTCTTCGCTGGGCAGATCCTTCACAGAGACACGCCGCAAGAACCCAGGCTCCGCTTGCCGCTTCTCACGGCAGGATCAAGGCCCAGGCTGTACCCGCGTAGGTCGATGCGCCTGCAGCCGGGACCAATTCCCGGCGTGGCGGCGCATTTGAAAATCCTCATCGTCACCGATGCCTGGTCACCGCAGGTGAACGGCGTGGTGCGCACGCTTGAGATCCTGGGCAAGGATCTCGCCGCACTGGGCCATACCGTGCGCTATATCACGCCGCTGGGGCGCCGCACCTTTCCCATGCCGACCTACCCGGAAATTCGCCTGGCCCTTTTCCAGCGCGCGGCCATGACGCGCGAGATCCGTGAGTTCGCGCCCGATGCGGTGCATATCGCCACCGAGGGAATCCTGGGCCTGACAGCGCGGCGCATCTGCCTTAAACATGGCATCGCCTTCACGACCGCCTTCCACACCCGCTTTGCCGAATATGTGCATACCCGTTTCCGCATGGTGCCCGAACGCATAATCTGGCGCTGGCTGCGCTGGTTCCACCATCCCGCCACCGCGGTAATGGTGGCGACCCAGACCCTCAAGCGTGAACTGGCCGGCCACGGCTTCCAGAACCTGCGCATCTGGTCGCGCGGCGTGGACATCGAGAAATTCCATCCCATCGCCGGTGCGCGCCATCCCTTTCAAGGGCCGGTTTGGATCTATGTGGGGCGGGTGGCGGTGGAGAAGAACATCGAAGCATTCCTGGGCCTCGACATTCCCGGCACCAAAATGGTGGTGGGTGATGGCCCGGCTAGGAGCGCCCTGTCGCGCAAATACCCCACGGTCCAGTTCCTGGGCGCCCTTACCGGAGAGGCCCTGACGCGGGCCTACGCCGGCAGCGACGTGTTCGTCTTTCCCAGCCGCACCGATACGTTCGGCCTGGTGACCCTGGAGGCCCTGGCCTGCGGGCTGACCGTGGCGGCCTATCCGGTGGAGGGGCCCCGTGACGTAGTGGGGCGGGACGTGCCGGGGGGCACCGATGTGGCGGTGCTGGACGAAGATCTGTATACGGCCTGCCTGGGGGCCCTGGCACTGGCTCAGAACCCCCGCGCCATTAATACCCCCAGAGCCTTTGCCGAAAGACATTCCTGGCGGTCCTGTACCCTCCAGTTTCTGGGCAATATCGCGGTCGAGCCGGACCTCGACTAGGTCTTTTGCCCGCTGGCGACATCGCTCGTCGCTCATGAGCCTTTAAGCCCACTTCGCTTCTGGCCAGCAGCCAAAATCCCGTCGTCGGCTAACCCGTTCTCCGCAAGGGCTTATATGCAGCCCTGAGACAGGCTAGAAGGTTTCCGAAAGCTCAGGTTCCCGCCCCCCCATGCCCCCGTCCCAACGCCTCACGGCCCGCGAGTATGCGTTCCTTGGTCTGGGGCTTTTGTTCTGGTCTGGCTTCGTCATCCTGCTGGGCAAGGACACCAGCTGGGACTTCCGCAATTACCACTGGTACGCACCCTATGCGCTGCTTAACCACCGCATGGGCATGGACGAGGCGGTGGCCCACCAGGCCAGCTACTACAATCCCTATCTTGATCTTCCCTTCTACTGGCTAGCGACCCATACCCGCGCCTGGATCGCGCTGGGCGTGCTGGGCGCGGCGCAGGGCGCCAACATGGTGCCGCTCTATCTGATTGCGCGCGCCTCGCTGCGGGTGAAGGCCAGCGAAAGCGATATCAAGATCATGGCCGGCGCCCTGTCGCTGCTGGGCATGGTCGGCGCGCTGACCCTGACCGAGTTCGGCACCACCTATTACGACAATGTGATGAGCGTGTTCGTTCTGGCGGGGCTGGCCATCCTGGTGCTCAAGCGCGACGCGTTGCGCGAAGGTCCACTGGGCAAGGCGGCGCTGATCGCGGGCATCGCCGGTCTTTGCACCGGCATGGCGATGGGCCTGAAACTGCCGGAGATGCCGTTCTGCGTCGGCTTTGCCGCCGCCCTGGTAGCGCTGGGCGGAAGCTGGAAGCATCAGGTCGTACGCCTGCTGGCGCGCGGCATCGCGGGCGTGATCGGTTTTGCGATTTTCAGCGGGCCGTGGATGCTGTATATGTACCATCTCACGGGAAATCCGCTGTTTCCCTATTTCAACGATTACTGGAAGTCGCCGCTGGCGCTGCCGGTGCCGTACCGCGACCTGCGTTTCGTGCCCGCCTTCCGGCCCTGGTGGCAGCAGCTTTTCTTTCCGGTTCTTTTCACCGTTGACTGGCATGTCGCCGACGATCTGGGCTTCCAGGACATACGGGTGATGGTCGCCTATCTGCTGGTGCTAGGCGCAGGCGCGGCATGGCTGCTGCGGCGCCAGAGCCGCGACGGGCTGCTGGAAAACCGCACCGCGCTGATCCTGATCGCCT
>JAPLPI010000311.1 GCA_026400305.1 Alphaproteobacteria bacterium
AACGAGACGATTTTCCCGGCGCAGCCTACCTGTGAGAGGGCCGGACGCATCACCTTGTCCTCGCTCTCGGTGGGCTGGATCATGCCGATCAGCCGGTCGCCCTGCAGGGCATAGTCGACCATTTCCAGATAGCGCGGCTCGAAGATGTTCAGCGGCAACTGCCCGCGCGGCAGCAGCACCGCGCCGGTCAGCGGGAACAGCGGCAGCGAGCCGGGCAGGTCGGAATAGGAATGATAGTGGCGCGGCATCAGGCGAACAGTATCCCCGACAGTTTGCGACGCGCCTCGATGGTGCGCGGATCGGTGAAGCCCATTGCCTCGAACAAGGTAACCAGCTGCTTCCTGCCCGCTTCCTCGCTCCAGGTCCGATCGCGGCGGATCAGTTCCAGCAGCTCGGCCATGGCGCCATCGCGGTCGCCGACCGCATCTAGCGCCATGGCCAGGTCGTAGCGGGCCTGATGGTCTTTCGGATCGGAGGCCAGCCTGGCGCGCAGGTTCGCGGCCTCGCTGCTCTCCGGGGCCTCGCATAGCTTCAATTCTGCTTCCACGGCGCGGATGGCTTCGTGCTGGGCCGCGTCGGGCTTGGCCATCTGCAGCACGGCTTTGGCCTGTTCGACTTCGCCGCCGGCGATATAGGTGCGCGCCAGGCCCGCCACGGCTTCGGGATGTCCCGGCTCGTCCTGCAGCACATGGCCGAAGGCCTGGGCCGCCATGGCAAAGTCACCGGCCGCCAGCGCCTCTGCGCCCACAGCCAGCACCTGGACGGTGTGTTCGGGGCCGCCATGGTGATGGTCGTGATCGTCATGGCCGTGATCGTGCGCGCCGACGCCGTCTGCCAGGGCTGCGACAAAGGCCTTGATCTGGCTTTCGGGAATTGCGCCCATGAAGCCGTCCACCGGTTGGCCGTTCTTGAAGGCATAGACGGTTGGAATGGACTGGATGCTCAACTGCTGGGCGATCTCCGGATTCTCGTCGATATTGACCTTCACCAGCTTCACCGCGCCGTTCGCCGTATACACTGCCGCTTCCAGCGCCGGACCCAGCGTCTTGCAGGGGCCGCACCAGGGCGCCCAGAAGTCTACGATCACCGGCGTGGCGCGGCTCTGTTCCAGCACGTCGGTGGCGAAGGTGGCCAGGCTCGAATCCTTGATGTGGGGGCTGGTGCCGGTTGCCGCATTCTGGGCGGGCTGGGAGGTGACGGGACGTCCGCCGGGGCCGATCAATGCCATGTCCGTGAATTCCGAGAGTTTCCTTCCCGGAAGATGGTCATTCCGCCTTGGAAATGGAAGAGCGGACGACTTGCCTCTGCCAAGCGCACAGGGCCGGCGTGACGCCCAGTTCCATGATCAGGGGGAATATGACCGACAGCCCGGAGGCGCCCAGGCGGGCCGCCGTGAAGGCCCGGGCCAGCCCGCCAACCACCACCAGCCCGGTGAGGATGGTGAAGGCGTGGCGCTGGCGCTCGAGGGTGGGGATCAGGGACCAGAAGCTCAGGCCCAGCCCCAGCAGCAGCCCGCTTAGATAGGCGGCATGGGTAAAGGCATGCGGCGGCCCGCTCAGTGACAGCAATTCGGGGCGCAGCGCCCCCAGCGCGCCGGCTGACACCGGCACCAGGCCGGCGATCGCCACGGCGATCTGGAGGGAGCGTCTGCTGTTCATGCCAGGAGGATACGCAGGCCGAAGGCGAACGGACTAGGGAACGAGCTTGGCGATCCAGTTGGGCAGGGCGAAAGCGGCGGCGTGGATGGCCGGATTGTAATAGTCGCACTGCAGCTTGATATTCTTGTAGGCCTTGGCCGCCTTCTTGATGCCCTTCTCGGTGCCCAGCGCATTGCCGCCCTTGGTCGCCCAGCTCAGCGCCATGAAGCCACCGATATAGTTTGGCACCACGGACAGATAGAGGCCCGACTTGGGGAAGAAACGCGCCAGTTCCTGCAGCGCCTCGGTGATCTCCCCGGGCTGGTAGAAGGGTACGCCGGTCTGGAAGGTGGCGTAGCCGCCGGGCTTCAGGGCGCCCTTGACGCGGTCATAGAAGGTCTCGCCGAACAGCGCCTTGCCCGGGCCCACCGGATCGGGACGGTCGGCGATGATCAGGTCAAAGCGGTTCTTGCTGGATTTGCGGCCCAGATATTCGAACGCATCGGCCACTTCGACCGTCATGCGCTTGTCCTTGAAGGCCTTGGCGTTGATCGCGCCGAAATGCTTCTTGCACAGGCGGATGACGTCGCCGTCGATATCCACCAGCACGACTTCCTTGACGTTCTTGTGCTTGAGGGCCTCGTCGGCGATGGACAGGTCGCCGCCGCCCACGATCATCACCCGCTCGACCTTGCCATGCTCCAGCATGGGCAGGTGGGTCAGCATGTCGGCATAGGCGCTTTCATCCCGGCTGGTGATCTGGACGATGTCGTCCAAGGTCATCACCCGGCCGTTGGCCACGGTGTCAAAGATGCGGATGTGCTGGTACTTGCTCTTCTCATCCGCCAGCACCTTGGTGATCTCCATGGACTGGGCGTAACCCTTGTGGAGACGCTCCACCTGGACCTCGTCGGAGGCCTTGTGGGTCTTGGTCTTGCTCGGCTGGGGCTGGGGACGGGCCATAACGCTTCCTTAAGAGATGTGACAGCGGCAAGCCGTATAGGGCTGCTTCGCGGCGCTGTCTACCGCGGCGGCACTACGCGAGTAAGGCCCATTTCATCGGACTTTCCGGCGCCGCCTGGACGGCTCTCACACGGTGTTTTTGGCACCATGCAGCGCCACCGCCAGCGTGGCCTCAAAAGGGTGTGGACGAAAAAAATGGGCGCGGGGGAAAATTTTTCTTGCATGGGGGGGGTGTTGGCCCTATTTCGAATTCGACCCGGCGAGAAAAAAAGCCGGACAAAGCGACGACCGGGTGACCCCCTGCGTCGCTTTCTTCTTTAGGCGCGTCCGGAAGTCCACAAGGCCAAGGCGTAGGTGTCAACTCCAAGACGGGTAGGTGTCTAATGGCTCGACTGAATCTGGTGGCGGCGAACCCGCAAAAAGAAATCAAACCCCGCGCCGCCAAGGCGCCGCGGCCGGTTGTCGTGACCCCTTCGAATGACGACCAGAAGGATCACTTCATCAACAAGAACGGCCTGTCCTATGCGGGCAGCCATGTGATTATCGACCTTTGGGAAGCCAAGGGCCTGGACGACCGCGAGCGCATCGAAACCGCGCTGATTGACGCGGTGAATGAAGCGGGCGCGACCCTGCTGCACATTCACCTGCACAAGTTCGAAGAAGGCGGCGGCATCTCGGGCGTGGCGGTGCTGGCGGAAAGCCACATTTCCGTCCACACTTGGCCGGAAAAGGGCTTCGCGGCCTTCGACGTGTTCATGTGCGGCGATGCCAAACCCCGCAAGGCGCTGGAAGTCTTCAAGCGCGCCTTCCAGCCGGGCCGCGTCGTGGTCGGCGAGCACAAGCGCGGCGTGGTCTAAGCCACTCCGCTTTTCCAAGAATTAAGGGCCGGAACGCAAGTTCCGGCCCTTTTTCTTTGCAGCAGGTCAGTCCGCTTTATGCCTTGGCGGATGGTGGCGCTGGTTCCTCGCCCGTCGGGCGAGCGGCCGTGCTGGCCGCCATGGTGGAGAGCAATGCGGAAGGCGTGATCCCGCGCTTGTTCGCCTCACGCTTCACCAGTTCCGCGGCTCCAAGAGCGAGAGCAAGCCAGATCAGTTTGCGCATGGTGGACCCTAAATGGCTGCGACGGGCTGGCTCTGGGTCAGCGTGTGGCCGGTGAAGCTGCGGGTCTTGGGCGTGGGCAGGCCATTGGCCTTGAACTCCGCCAGCAGCTCCTTCTTGCGGGCGGCCAAAGGACCGTCCTTGGACGGTGGCCCCGTCCAGCCCGGTCCACAGGCGCAGTACCGCCTAGGCCATTATTCCCACCATGCGCGGTGCTTCGCGCTTGGATCAGTATGGGAATCACCGACTCCCGCGTCACATAGTTAATAGAGAGACGTGCTATCCGAATCGGTGGAGGTCTCAGGAATTCAGCCGCCGAGCATCTTTCCCGTCACTTCGAACAGGTTGGGCGAGATGCCGGGCAGGTCGCGGATGGTCTTGAGCTCGGCCTGCATCATTTTCTGGCGGGCCGGATCGTAGCGCCGCCAGCTTTCGAAGGCGCTCGCCATGCGGGCCGCCACCTGCGGGTTCATCGGGTCCAGGGTGCGGATCACCTCGCCCACCAGCCGGTAACCGGCGCCGTCCGCGCTGTGGAAGCGCAGGTGATTGACGCTGAAGGCGCCGACCAGGGCGCGCACCCGGTTGGGATTCTTGATGTCGAAAGCCGGGTGCTTCATCAGTTCGCGCACCGCCGTGATGGTCTCGGGCAGGGGCGAGCCGGCCTGCAGGCTCATCCACTTGTCCAGCACCAGCGGGTCATTCTTGAAGCGGTCATGGAAGTGGGTGAAGGCGTTGTCGCGCAGGGGCGACTCCATGCGGGTCAGCGCCGCCAGCCCCGCGATCATGTCGGTCATGTTGGTGGCGCTGCGATAGTGCGCTTCGGCAAGGCCAGCCGAGGCTTCGTCATCGGCAGCGGTGAGATAGCGCAAGGCCGCATTGCGCAGCGCGCGACGCCCGGCCGAGGCGGAATCCGGGCTGAAATCGCCGGCATCGCGCATATGTTCATACAACTGGGCCAGGCGGTCGCGGTGCGCCAGCGCCACGGCGCGCACCAGCGCCACCCGCGCGGTATGGATGCCGATCGGATCGACCGGCGTCTTCTTGGCCGCCAGTTCGCTTTCGGTGGGCGGCATCAGCATCTGGGCGGCAAAAGCCGGATCCTTCTCGGCTTCCGCCAGCACATCGCCGATGGCGGTGATGTAATCGCCGTTGGCGTCGCTGCGCGCCTTGCCCGCCACTTCCAGCATGATCTCGGCGGCCAGGATCTGGCCGGCTTCCCAGCGGTTGAAGGCGTCGCTGTCCTTGCCCATCAGGAGCGCGCGGTCGTGGCGGCCATGCGGCGTGCGGAAGATGGCGGGGGCCGAGAAGTCGCGGCCCAGCGACAGCAGCGGTTCATCGCTGACGCCGGTGAAGGTGAAGCGCTGAAAGTTTTCGGTCAGTTCCAGCACGCGGGTGGTGGGACCGGCATGGTTCTCGCCGTCCAGGGTCAGTGGCAGATGCGCGCCGCCCTTGCCCACCAGGCCGATGCGCACCGGGATGTGCATGGGCTGCTTGTCCGGCTGGCCAGGGGTGGGCGCGAGGCTTTGCGTCAGGTCCAGTGAATAGGTCTTCGCCGCAGCATCATAGGTGCCGCGCGCTTCGATCACCGGCGTGCCGGCCTGGCGGTACCACAGGCGGAACTGGCTGAAGTCACGCCCCGATGAGTCTTCAAAGCATTTGACCCAGTCTTCCACCGTGGCGGCCTGGCCGTCATGACGCTCGAAATACAGGTCGGTCGCCTTGCGATAGCCCTCATCGCCCACCAGGGTCTTGAGCATGCCGATCACCTGCGAACCCTTGTCGTAGATGGTGGCGGTGTAGAAGTTGTTGATCTCGATATAGCTCTGCGGCTGCACCGGATGGGCCAGGGGGCCGGCATCCTCGATGAACTGGCGGCCGCGCAGGGCGCGCACATCCTGGATGCGCTGCACGCCTCTGGAGCGCATGTCGCCGGAAAAATTCTGGTCGCGGAAGACGGTTAGGCCTTCCTTCAGCGACAACTGGAACCAGTCGCGGCAGGTAATGCGGTTGCCGGTCCAGTTGTGGAAATATTCATGCGCCACCACGCCTTCGATGCGGGCGTAATCATCATCGGTGGCGGTTTCGGGCGTGGCCAGCAGCACCTTGTCGTTGAAGATGTTGAGGCCCTTGTTTTCCATGGCCCCCATGTTGAAGGCGCTGACCGCCACGATCATGAAGATGTCCAGGTCGTATTCGCGGCCGTAATTCTCCTCGTCCCATTTCATGGAGCGCTTCAGCGCATCCATGGCGTAATGGGCGCGCGGCTCATTGCCATGCTCGACATAGATGTCGAGGACGATCTTGCGCCCCGTCATGGTGGTGAAGCTGTCATGGATGGAGCCCAGATCGCCTGCCACCAGCGCGAACAGATAGGACGGCTTGGGGAAGGGATCGTTCCACACCGCGAAGTGGCGGCCGCCGGGCAGCTCGCCGCTGTCGGTGCGGTTGCCGTTGGACAGCAGCACCGGATACTGCTCGCGCGCCGCTTCCAGGCGCACGGTGAAGACCGACAGATTGTCGGGCCGGTCCAGGAAATAGGTGATGCGGCGGAAGCCTTCCGGCTCGCACTGGGTGCAGAACATGCCGCTGGACAGGAACAGGCCTTCCAGCGCGGTGTTGGCGCTGGAATTGATTTCGCTGCTGACTTCCAGGATCAGTTTTGCCGGCGGATTGGGGATGGTGAGATTCTTGTCATCCAGCAGATACTCGCCGGCGGTCAGTGTTCGGCCGTCTAGCGTCACCGACAGCAGCTTCTGATTCTCACCCGCCAGCACCAGCGGGCCGTGGCCGTTCAATCGCTCGATCTCAAGCCTGGAGGAGACGCGCGTGGCTTCCGGCTCCAGCGAAAAATCCAGATGCACGGTGCGGATGCGAAATTCCGGCGCCTGGTAATTGGCCAGATAAATGGCGCGTGGTTCTTCGGTACGCATGGGATGAGGTCCTTTGGAAGCGGCGGGACGTTAGCCCAAAACGGCCAGACCCGCCACCGTCAGGCGGTGAAGCCGCTAGAACCGGCAGCAACCGCGGCAAGGAAAAATGCCCGATCGCGCCCGTGGGCTTATCGCACCACCATCACGCGGTCCGCTTGACCTCGGCCAGCAGGTCCTGTGCCTTGTGCGCCAGCTCGGCCAGTTCGTTGGGCATGTCTTCGCCCGACTTGCGCGCCCAGTCCACCAGCGAGATGGCGAAAGCGGCAAGGCGCGGCGCGCTGGCGATCAGCCGCGCCTGTTCTTCCATCTTGGCGGGATCCAGGTCGTATTCGGCGCCCGGCACACGCCAGCCGCCCCATTCGGCTTCGCCGGTGACGACGACGGGATAGGTGCCCGGCACGGGATGACGGGCGCAGTCTTCGGCGGGCTGCCACTTTTTGCGGGCGCGCACCACGCGCCAGACCTGCGCATCGCTGGGCGTCTTGTCGCCCAGCGGCTCTTCGCTGAGCAATTCCTCGGCGGCGAATTCGCGGCCCAGGCCCACGTCATAGTGAATGCGGATCGGCTCATCTAGGCCCTTGGCCCAGTGCGGCACGACATGCTCGATCAGCGCCCAGGTGCCGACCGGCTTCACGTAAACCCGCTGGTTCTTGTGGAACTGCGCTTTGGCCATGACGGGGTAATTCCGAAAAATGCCCGATCAGCCTAAGGAAGCGCTGTTAAGTCCCGGTTAAGGCCAATGTACGACTTCGAGAAAAACTCCTGTAAAACCGGGCCATGGGCAGCCCTTGCGTCAAAATCTGCACCTATGACCCCGCCACCGGCCTGTGCCGGGGGGTGCGGGCGAACGCTGGCGGAAATCGGGAACTGGTTCTCGATGACGGAGGTGCAGCGCCGGGCGGTGATGGAAGAATTGCCGGCCCGGCTCAAGGCCCCACTTCAAAACTAGGGCGCAAGCCAGCTGAGTTCGCCCGCCAGCTTCACATTTTCGCCGATCACGATGATGGACAGCGGCTCGGCGGTTTGTGCGGTGGCACCCAGGCCAGCCAAAGTGGTGACGATCACCTGTTGATTGTCGCGTGCGGCATTGGAGACGATGGCGCAAGCCTCGTCCGGCCCGCGCCCCGCCGCCATCAGCGCGTCCGCGATCTCGCCCGCGAAGCGCCGCGCCATGTAGAGCACCAGGGTGGGCGCGCCGTGGGACACCGCGGCCCAGTCCAGGCTGGTCAGCTTGCCGTCCACGCCATGACCGGTGATGAAGGTCACGGCATGGTTGGTGTCGCGGTGGGTGACGGGAATGCCGGCATAGGCCAGGCCCCCGATACCGGCGGTGATGCCCGGCACGATGCGAAAGTTCACGCCGGCGCGCGCCAGCGCCTGTGCTTCTTCGCCGCCGCGGCCGAACACAAAGGGGTCGCCGCCTTTCAGCCGCAGCACGCGTTTGCCTTCCTTGGCCAAGCTCACCAGCAGGTTGGAGATTTCATCCTGCTTGCAGCTTCTGACCCCGGCGCGTTTGCCGGCATAGATCTTCTCGGCGTCCGACAAGGAGAGCAACGTCTCGTCCACCAGCGCGTCGAACAGGATGACATCGGCCTGGGCCAGCGCCTGAAGACCTAGCGCGGTGATCAGGCCGGGATCGCCCGGCCCGGCACCGACCAACCACACCCAGCCCGGTTCCAAATCAGCCAAGCCCAATTTTGCCACGAGATTGCGGTCCATGACCCAGCTATAACATGCGGAATCGGCGGGAAAAACGCTCATTCCCAAAGCCATTGAGAAGCAGGGACCGGGCGGCTAAAACCCCTTGCCATTCAAGCATCGCCCAATAAGTCAGGAAGCCATGACCAAGCCCCGCAGCGACCTTGTTCTCAACACCGCCGATTACGAGAATCTGCCGCTGGTGACTGCCAACGGCTTTCGCGAATATGACGCGCGCTGGCTGTTCGGCAAGGAGATCAACCTGCTAGGCATCCAGGCGCTGGGCCTGGGGCTGGGCACCTATCTGCACGACATCGGCGTTCAGCCGAAAGTCGTCACCGGCCACGACTATCGTTCCTATTCGTTGTCCATCAAGCAGGCGCTGACCATCGGGCTGATGCAGGCCGGCTGCGAAGTGCATGACATCGGCCTGGCGCTGTCGCCGGTCGCCTATTTTGCGCAGTTCGCGCTGGACTGTCCCGCGGTGGCGATGGTCACCGCCAGCCATAACGAGAATGGCTGGACCGGCGTGAAGATGGGGGCGCAGCGGCCACTGACCTTCGGGCCGGACGAGATCAACGCGATCAAGGATATTGTGCTAAACGGCAAGGGCAAGGAACGCGACGGCGGCAAGTACATCGCCGTGCGTGACATGCGCGAGACTTACCTGCAGGCGGTGACCAAGGGCCACAAGCTGTCGCGGCCCATCAAGGTGATCGCAGCCTGCGGCAACGGCACCGCAGGCGCCTTTGCGCCCGAAGCCCTGCGCCGCATCGGCGCCGAAGTGATCGGCATGGACACCGAGCTGGATTTCACCTTCCCCAAATACAATCCCAACCCCGAAGACATGGAAATGCTGCATGCCATGGGCCATGCTGTGAAGGAGCAGGGCGCGGACCTGTGCCTGGGCTTTGACGGCGATGGCGACCGCTGCGGCGTGGTGGACGACAAGGGCCGGGAGATTTTTGCCGACAAGATCGGCGTGATGCTGGCGCGCGGACTGTCCGCACAGCACAGGGACGCCCAGTTCGTGGTGGATGTGAAATCCACCGGTCTTTACCTGACCGATCCGGTGCTGAAGGCCAATGGCGCCCGGACCGATTACTGGAAGACTGGCCACAGCTACATCAAGCGCCGCACCGCCGAGCTGAAGGCGTTGGCCGGTTTTGAAAAATCCGGCCACTTCTTCTTCAATCCACCCATAGGTCTGGGCTATGACGACGGCATCGTCGCCGGCATCCAGGTTCTCAAGATGCTGGACGCGGCCGGCCCGGGCGCCAAGCTGTCAGCGCTGTATGACGGCCTGCCGCAAAGCTGGGGCTCGCCCACCATGGCGCCCTTCTGCCCCGACGATAAGAAATATGCCGTGGTCGAGGCGATGGTGAAGGAATACACCGCGCTGAAGGACAAGGGCGAGACTTTGCTGGGCCGCAAGATCACGTCCGTCGTTACCGTCAATGGCGTGCGCGTCACCCTGGATGACGGCACCTGGGGCCTGGTGCGCGCTTCCTCCAACAAGCCCTCGCTGGTGGTGGTGGTCGAGAGCCCGGCCTCGGAAGCCAATATGCGGGCCATGTTTGCCGATATTGACGCTCGCCTGGGCAAACATCCCGAAGTCGGCGAATACGACCAGAAGATCTAGCCGTCTTGTCTTGATCGCCGGTATGCGCGAGCATCCCTGAAAATAATGGGGAGGGGTGCATGGAGCGGCGCACATTGCTGGCTGCGGGACTTGGCGGGGCGCTGCTGCCGCGCGCGGCGCTGGCGCAGCCGCCGCATGAGAGTGGCTATCTGCTGGACGATTCCCAGGAATTCATCGCCCTGTGGCCCGGTACCCCGCCCGGCGGCGCCGGAATGCACCAGGACCTGAAAGTCACCGACGCAGTGCAGCCGGATGGTTTCCATGTCCGCGCCGTCAGCCAGATCCAGCAGCCCGGCTTCTTCGTCTATCGTCCCGTCAAGCCGACGGGGCTTGCCATGCTGATCATTCCGGGCGGAGGCTATGCCGCGGAGGGCGGCGACCGCGGCGGCCGCGAGATCGCGCAGTATTTTGCGTCGCGCGGCATCATCAGTTTTGTGCTGCGTTATCGCTTGCCGGGAGAAGGCTGGAAGAACCGCGACATGGTGCCGTTGCAGGATGCCCAGCGCGCCATGCGCCTGATCCGCGCCGGCGAATATGGCGCCCAGAAGCTGGGTGTGATCGGGTTTTCCGCGGGCGGGCATCTGTCGGCTTCGCTGGCGTTGCGCCATGGCATGACCACGTACGAAAAGATCAGCCCTGCCGATGGCGGCGACACAAAACCCTTTATCGCCGCGCACATGTACCCGGTGATCACCATGGGGCCGGGCGCGCATGCCGGTTCGCGCGACAAGCTGCTAGGGGAAAGTCCCACGCCCGAGATGATCGACAAATGGTCGCTGGAAAAGCATGTTGGTGCCGATACGGTGCCGTCCTTCCTGGCGCTGGCCGCCGATGACGACATCGTGCCCCCCATGCCCAACGGCATTGCGTTTTACCAGAAGCTGCAGGAGGCGAAGATCGCCTCACAGATGCATGTGTTCGAGGCCGGCGGGCATGGCTTCAGCCTGCATTGGGCGCAGGGAAAACCTTGTGGCGCCTGGCCGGAGCTGTTCCTGTCCTGGGCCGGCACGCACGGCTTCAAGGTTTAAGTGCGTCCAACAGCGCGGCGTGGAAGCGCGCCGGGTCCTGGATTTGCGGTGAGTGGCCAAGATCGGGAAAGCGGATCAGCCTGCCCTGATTGAAGCGCCTGACCGCCGCTTCCGCCAGCACGGGATAATTGCCAAGCGTTGCGCGGATTTCCGGCGGCGCCAACTGCTTGCCGGGCGCAGTATTGTCCTTGTCGCCGATCATCAGCAGCACTGGCATTTTCAAATTCTCGAATTCATAAAACACCGGCTGGTCATAGATCATGTCGCTGATCAGGGCCGAATTCCACGCCACGATCGCCTTGCCCGAGCCCCGATACATCCCCGCCAGCATCTGCACCCAGGGCTCAAATTCCGGTTTCCAAGTATTGGCATAATAGGTGACGCGCTCATATTCGCGGATGGAATCCGCCGTGGTCTTGAGCTGAACCTGATATTGCGCGTCCAGGCTTTGCCACGGTACGCCTTTCGCCCGCCAGTCTTCCAGGCCGAGCGGATCGACCAGCACCAGTCTTTCGGTATCGGCCGGAACGGTCAGGCCATAGCGCATCGCCAGCATGCCGCCGGTGGAATGGCCCATGACAATGGCTTTGGTGATGCCCAGCGACTTGAGCAGGTCATGGGTATTCGCCGCCAATTGCTCGAAGGTGTATTCGTAATGTTGCGGCTTTGTGGATTTGCACCAGCCCACCTGGTCGGGCGCGATAACGCGGTAACCGGCGCCGCTCAGCGCCCGGATGCTGCCTTCCCAGGTCGCGGAACAGAAATTCTTGCCATGCAGAAGCACCACCGTGTGGCCGTTTGGCATGGTCGGCTTCACGTCCATATAGGCCATGTCCATCGCCATGTCTTGGCTCTGGAACCGGTAATGCTGCAGCGGGAAGGGATAGTCATAGCCTTCCAGCTGCGGGCCATAGGCGGCTTCCTGTGCCGATGCGGCGGACGCGATGAGCAGGAACGCGGCGGCGATAGCAGACTTCATGCGCGAACAATACGCCTTGCCCGCAAAAGGAAAAGGGTGTGATGCTTGGCAAAAATAACGGGGAGGGATTCATGGATCGCCGCAACATGATCGGGCTTGGGCTGGCTGCAGCCGCAATGCCAAAATTCGTGCTGGCCGACACCGTGATGCCTGGCGACGGAAGCGTTCCCAGCGATCCCAAGGAGATTGTCACCCTGTGGCCGGGCACGCCGCCGGGCGGCGCGGGCGTGCACCTCCCCAACCGCATCCAGAACCGTGATCCGGGCGCGGCCCCCGTCGACCGTTATATCGACCAGGTCGGCAATCCCAGCATGATCGTGTTCCGTCCCGACAAGCCGGATGGTTCGGCCATCATCGTGGCGCCGGGCGGCGGCTATTCGCGCGAGATGATGGATTTCGAAGGCACCGATGTGGCGCGCCGTTTCAATGCCGCCGGCGTCACGGTGTTCGTGCTGCGCTATCGCCTGCCGGGCGAAGGCTGGGCGAACCGCAGCGACGTGCCGCTGCAGGATGCCCAGCGCGCCATGCGGCTGGTGCGCGCCAATGCGGCCAAATATGGGCTGGACCCGGCGCGCATCGGCTTCATGGGCTTTTCCGCCGGTGGTCATGTCGCCTGCTCCATCGCCACCCGTTTCGCCGCCAAGGTATATGCGCCGGTGGACGCGGCGGATTCGGTGGATGCGCGCCCCAGCTTCTCGATGCCGATCTATCCGGTGGTGACCATGGGCGATGGCCGCCATGCCGGTTCGCGCGACAAGCTGCTTGGCGAAAATCCCTCAGCCGAAGCGATCGATGCCTATTCCTGCGAGAAGCATATCCCGGCCGATGCTCCGCCCACATGGATGTGCCTGGCGGCCGACGACACGGTGGTGCCGCCGATCCCCAATGCGGTGGCCTATTTCACCGCCCTGCGCGCGGCCAATATCGTGGTCGAGATCCATGTCTTCGAGGCCGGCGGCCATGGCTATGGCATCAGCAAGACTATCGGAAAGCCGGATGCGGCCTGGCCCGACCTGCTGCTGAAATGGGGCGCCAGCCACGGATTTTTCAAGGCGATTTAGGCCGCCTCGCTCTGGCGCACGAAATCCAGCGCGTCGCGCAGCACGGCGATGCCGGCCTCATGACGCGGCGCGTTCTCGCTCAGGTGGCGGCGGAACAGCCGCGCACCCGGCCGGCCAT
>JAPLPI010000052.1 GCA_026400305.1 Alphaproteobacteria bacterium
GAGATCGGCGTGTTCGAGATGACCGGCACGGGGCTGGCGGAAGTCGCCAATCCCTCGGCGCTTTTTCTGGGCGACCGAAAATCCGCTTCGCCCGGCACCGCGGTGTTCGCCGGCCTGGAAGGTACGCGGCCCTTGCTGTGCGAAATCCAGGCGCTGGTGTCGCCCACATCCTACGGCACGCCGCGCCGCGCCGTGGTGGGCTGGGATACCGGGCGCCTGGCCATGATTCTGGCGGTGCTGGACGCCCGCGCCGGGGTTGGAATCGGCGCCTCCGATGTTTATCTGAACGTTGCAGGCGGGCTGAAGATCGGCGAGCCTGCGGCGGACCTGGCGGCAGCCGCCGCGCTGGTGTCATCCTTTGGCGGAGAGCCCTTGCCGCGCGACTGCGTGTTTTTCGGGGAGATTTCCCTGTCAGGCGACATCCGGCCCGTGCCCCAGGCCGATGCCCGGCTGAAGGAGGCCGCCAAGCTGGGTTTCAAGACCGCTTTCGTCCCAGCCGGCACCAAGGCCGGCGCGGCGGGCCTGACGTTAACCGAAATTACCAGTGTCGTGGACCTACTTAGATTCGCTCCTGAGCCCCAGCCCCGGCGTGCTAAACTCGAATCATGAACCTGTCGGTCTGCTTCCTCGACTGCCTGATCGTGCTGATCATCATCGTGTCGGCCGGCTATGCCGCGTGGCGCGGGTTCCTTTGGGAAACTCTGACTATCTTCGAATGGGTGGCCGCGGCCTTTGCCTGCCTTTATTTTGGCCCTTACGTGATCCCGCTCACGAGCGGTCTGGTTTACCAGTCTTGGCTGGCGTCGCTCTTGGCCTATGCCGCCGTGTTCCTGGTGGTGTTCATTCCCCTTGCCTTCATGAGCCATCGTTTCAGCGAGAGTGTGAAAAATTCCCCTATCGGTCCCCTGGACCGCGCCGCCGGCGTCGCCTTCGGCGTGGTGCGGGGCATGGTTCTGGTCGGGCTGGCCTATCTGGCCTTCACCTATTTCGTGCCCATCCGCCAGCATCCGCACTGGGTTACCGAAGCGAGGCTGCTGCCGGTGGTGCAGTCCACCGCCGACGTTCTATTGTCGGCGGTTCCCGATCAGGCCCACGATTATGGCTATGACCGGCATGAAGTGGTGCGCCAGGCGCCGCCGCAAGTTGAGCAAAAAACCGCTACGCCGGCCCCAGACATGTCACCCCGCCATGACCCCATGGCAGAGCTGATCCGCGAAAACGGAAAAGCCAATAGTGTCCCAAAAACCACGCGGAAACTGGTGCAGCAGAAGAGCGCAGCCAAGGCCACGAAATCCTATGGCGCCAATGACCGCCAGGCGCTAGACAAGCTCGTGGAGACCGGCGGAAACGGCAACCGATGACCGGCCATAGCAATCATATGTGGAACGACGATACGCTGCATGAAGAGTGCGGCGTCTTTGGCATTTTTGACCATGCCGACGCGGGCGCGCTTTCGGTGCTCGGTCTGCACGCCCTGCAGCATCGCGGCCAGGAAGCGGCCGGTATCGTCACCCACCACGAAGGCCATTTCATCGCTGAACGCCATCCTGGCCTGGTGGGCGACGCCTTCAGCCGTGGCTCGCAGGCGGCACGCAACCTCAAGGGCCGTGTCGCCATCGGCCATAACCGCTATTCCACCGCCGGCGGCAGCCGCGCGTCGAATATCCAGCCGATCTTTGCCGATCTGGCGGGCGGCGGGCTTGCGATCGCCCATAACGGCAACCTGACAAACGCCCACACCCTGCGCCAGGAATTGGTGGGGCAGGGCGCGATCTTCCAGTCGACCTCAGACACCGAAACTATCGTTCACCTGACCGCGCGCAGCCCCAAGCAGCGCATCGTCGAAAAGTTGATCGACGCGCTGTGCCAGGTGGAAGGCGCTTTTTCGCTGGTGGCGCTGACCAGCAAGAAGGTGATCGGCGTGCGCGATCCCAATGGCGTGCGTCCGCTGGTGATGGGCAACCTGGACGGCGCGACCATTTTCGCCAGCGAAACCTGCGCCCTTGACATTATCGGCGCGGAGTATGTGCGCGACGTGAAGCCCGGCGAAATGGTGGTGGTGGACAAGGACGGCATCCATAGCCACTTCCCCTTCAAGCCCCAGCAGCACCGTTTCTGCGTGTTCGAATACATTTATTTCGCGCGGCCCGATTCCACACTGGAAGGCCGCAATGTCTATGAGGTGCGCAAGAATATCGGTGCGGTGCTGGCACAGGAAGCGCCGGTCCAGGCTGACATGGTCATCCCGGTGCCCGACAGCGGCGTTCCGGCGGCGCTGGGCTTTGCCAATGCCGCCAATATTCCTTTCGAACTGGGCATCATTCGCAACCATTATGTCGGCCGCACCTTCATCGAGCCGTCCGATTCCATCCGCCATCTGGGCGTGCGGCTGAAGCACAATCCTAACCGCGCCATGCTCAAGGGCAAGAAAGTCGTGCTGGTGGACGATTCCATCGTGCGCGGCACCACTTCCAAGAAGATCGTGGCGATGGTGCGCGATGCCGGTGCCGCCGAAGTGCACTTCCGCGTCTCCTCGCCGCCCACCACCCATAGCTGTTTCTATGGCGTGGACACGCCCAACACCGATGATCTGCTGGCCCACAAGATGGATGTGGAGCAGATGCGCTGCTTCATCGGCGCCGACAGCCTGGCCTTTATTTCCATGAACGGGCTTTACCGCGCCATGGGCCAGGCCGAGCGCAACGCCAATGCGCCGAAATTCTGCGACGCCTGCTTCACCGGCGATTACCCCATCTCGCTGACCGACATCAGCGGCGGCACGCGGCAGCTTTCGCTGCTGGTGGACGTCGCCTAGGAATTCTCGCATGCAACCCGGCGAAAAGCCCTCCCTGGAAGGACGCATTGCGCTTGTCACCGGCGCCTCGCGCGGCATTGGCCGCGCTTCGGCCATCGCGCTGGCTAAGGCCGGCGCGCATGTGATTCTGGTCGCGCGCACGGTTGGTGGGCTGGAAGAAACCGACGACGAAATCCAGAAGGCCGGCGGCAGCGCCACCCTGGTGCCGCTGAACCTGCGCGAATTCGACGCCATAGACCGACTGGGCGCCTCGATCTATGAGCGCTGGGGCAAGCTGGACGCCTTGCTGGGCAATGCCGGGGTGTTGGGGCAATTGACGCCGCTGGCCCATCTGGAGCCCAAGACCTTCCAGGAAGTAATGGAGGTCAACGTCATCGCCAACTGGCGCTTGATCCGTTCGCTCGACCCGCTGCTGCGCCAGTCGGACGCGGGGCGCGTGCTGTTTGTCACTTCGGGTGCGGCGCGCA
>JAPLPI010000381.1 GCA_026400305.1 Alphaproteobacteria bacterium
ACTGAACAGCGTCAGATTCCAACCTGGCGCAAGTTCGGTCTGCGTCTTGATGGTGATGTTCTTGGCTGCGCTGGACTGGCCAGTGAGGTAGCCATCTGAGGTGCTATATTGCAAATTTATCATGGCGCGGTTGTTGATGCCGCCAATGGTAAAATCGCCGGTCTGGTAGTTACCGACAGTCTGGGCAATGCCCCAACTACCCCCGGTAGCGGAAACCTTGCCACGTGCATTTGAAGTGAGCACTTCCGAGAACATATTGATCGAGCCACCATAGGTGGACGCGCCCATACTGCCGGCATTGCCAGGACCGCGATCAACTTCAATGCTTCCTATGGTGGAGCCGGGAAAATACGATTGGGAGTGGTGTGACGGTCCATTGGTGTCGCCGAAGGGAATGCCGTCATATGACATGCCATAGCTGCCATCGGGCAGGCCGCGCATGGTATTCTTTACACCATTATCCGAAAATCCGGGCCCATTTGTGTCGAATCCAGTCAGACCGGGCGCGATGGCCAAGATGGTAGTGAAATCGGCCGTCTCCGAAACCGAGTCCTCGATATAGGATTTTCCGATAATGGTCTGGGGCTGCATCGTTTCGAGCCTTGCCTTGGCAGGCGCGTTTTCCGGGTCGAAGGCGGTACCAGTCACCACCACAGTCTCAATGCCACCAGCCGCCGTAGATGACAGCAGCTGAGCATGGGCATCGGTGGACGCAAGGAACGCGCCGGCGGCGAGTGCGACGGCAGCAGTCGACAGAAAAAGCTCGGAAATACGGCGCATAAAAGTCCCCAATTTTAAAAAAAACACTATTAAATAAGGGTGTTTGCAAAATCGTAGATTCGCGGAAATTCTTTAAAGAATTTTTTTGACCCAGCCCTGTTAGATCTCGTTCATCGCAGAGGTTTGTGACGATTGAGTAACGGAACTTCTAAATTAAAAAATTTACTTCTGACGCGCTGCCCAACGGTAACAGTTCGCAACTGTCACCGTTTTGTCATTTATTTTCAGGTCCCGCGTTGCTCTGCGATTAATAGAAAAACGGAATCAAACACATGAAGCTTCTGTTGGCGGAGGATGATCCGGAACCCGCGGAGCATATTGTCGACGCCTTGCAAGAACGCGCCCATACCGTCAGAGATGTGGGTGACGGCACGGAAGGCTTAGGGCGCCCGCTGATGGGCGAATATGCGGCACTGATTGTGGACTGCATGCTAACGGGAATGGACGGGTGACGATCCCCACGGAGAGGTCCCGTCGCGATGTTAGTTCCGTGATCTCATTTTTCCGTCGGGTTTGTGAACTTCTGATTGGGTAGCCAGACGGCCGCCAGTGGTGTCGGCGGTCGGCATCAGAGAGATGAGTGTGGGCGTAAAGAGTTGTAGTGCCGACAGATAAATCCAGTTGGGTCCATTGTCGCCATGACGGAAACTGACCGGGCTCAGCTCAATTTCACCCCCCCCCGGGTCAGCGACCGCCGGACCGGTGGAAACAAATTTCCTGCATGCTCACGCGCCAGTTGGCCAGAGCAAACATCCAAAAAATTCTATCGCAAGCTTGCGTAAAAACTACTGCGCCATACGCCAAGGGGATCGGTCTGACCAACCCTTCAGAGCCGCCGAAGCCCAGGGGGCATCCTTGTCCTTGTGGCAGGCGTTGCACGCGTTCGGGACGTTGAGCGTCGCCGTCTGCGCCGGGGTCACGAAATGGAATGTGTGGCTGGAGACAAACGGCCCGCCCGGCAACTCGGGCTGGATCTTGGGCATGTGGCATGCCACGCATTCGCTGCCCGATGAACCGGCCTTGTGATGGGTATGTTCCTCAAGGCTGACCGCATGCGGACCATTCTGGCCGTTCAGACTGTGGCAGGTGCCGCAAACCTGGCTGGCAGGCTTGCGCAGCATCGCCTCGTTCTTGCTGCCATGGGGAT
>JAPLPI010000069.1 GCA_026400305.1 Alphaproteobacteria bacterium
ATTTCAGAACAGCCCTGTCCACCAGCAACGTCTCGGCCGCACCGCACACGCTGGTGCGCCGCATCTTGGCGTTCAGCGCAATGCCGCGGGATTTTTCCAGATCGGCGGCGGCATGCAGATAGACATGGCAAAGCCCTTCCAGATGGGCCAGAACCGGCACCCGCGCTTCGTTGATCACCCGGCCCGTCAGACCTTTGCCGCCGCGCGGCACGATTAGATCGACAGTGCCGCCCAAACCTTCCAACATCATGCCGACGGCGGCCCGGTCGGTGGACTTGACCACTTGGATCGCGGTCTGCGGCAGACCGGTCGCCTTCAAGCCTTCGGCCATCGCCGCCTGGATGGCGAGCGAAGAGCGAATGGAATCGGAACCACCACGCAGAATGGCGACATTGCCGGATTTCAAGGCGAGGGCACCGGCATCCGCCGTCACATTGGGCCGGGCTTCATAGATGATGCCGATGACGCCGATGGGGGTGGCGACGCGGGCAATGTCCAGGCCATTGGGCCGCGACCAGCGCGCCAATTCGCGCCCGACCGGATCGGGCAGCGCCGCAACTGTCTCGATTCCCGCCGCCATGGCTTCGATGCGCGCGTCGTTCAGCATCAGCCGGTCCAGCAGGGACGCGGACATGCCCGAGGCCTTGGCCGCTTCGATGTCACCCTTGTTGGCGGCCAAAATCTCGGCGGCGCGGGAACGGATGGCAGCGGCGCCAATGGTCAGGGCCCTGGTCTTGGCATCACTGCCGGCTTCGCGCATGGCGCGGGCCGCATCGCGCGCGGCGGCACCCACCGCCATCATTTCAGCGGCAAGCGCGTCGGCAGAATTATGAACCGTCATGTCCATTTCCCATCAGGATCAAGTCGCCACGGTGGATCATCTCGTCCCGGCCACGATAGCCCAGAATAGCCTCGATTTCGACCGTGCGTTTTCCGGCGATCCGCTCTGCGTCGGACGCATTATAGGCCGCCAAACCGCGGGCAATTTCGCGTCCGTCCCGGTCCTTGACCAGCACGGCATCGCCGCGCTCGAAGCGGCCATCGATCTGGCGGACACCGGCGGGCAAGAGGCTCTTGCCGTCCTTGAGGGCGCGCACCGCGCCTTCGTCGATCACCAGCGCGCCTTCTGGGCGCAGCGCCCCGGCGATCCAGCGCTTCTTGGCGGCGGCCGGCGTCAGGCTGGCGCGGAAAATGGTGTGCTTGGCGCCCGTCTGGATCGCCGCCAGCGGATTGAGGCTTTCGCCCCTGGCCAGAATGACATCGCAGCCCGCACCCATCGCGATCTTGGCGGCGATCAGCTTGGAGGTCATGCCGCCACGCCCAAGACCCGAAATGGAGCCGCCCGCCATCGCCTCGATCTCCGGCGTGATCGCCGTGACTTCTGGAATGTGCTTAGCATTGGCATCGATGCCGGGATTGGCGGTGTAGAGCCCGTCCACGTCGGACAGCAGCACCAGGCGGTCCGCTCCGATCATGGAAGCGACACGCGCGCCCAGCCGGTCATTGTCGCCGAACTTGATCTCGGCAGTGGCGACCGTGTCGTTTTCGTTTATCACCGGTACCGCGCCCAGGTCGATCAGGGTGCCCAGCGTGGCGCGGGCGTTGAGATAGCGGCGGCGTTCTTCGGTATCGCCAAAGGTCAGCAGCACCTGCGCCGCAACGATATCCCGGCTGGCCAGCATGTCTGCATAGGCTTCGGCCAGACGCACCTGCCCCGCCGCTGCAGCCGCCTGACTTTCTTCCAGCCGCAGCTCGCCGGCAGGAAGCTTCAGCAACCGCCGGCCCAGCGCGATAGAGCCGGAGGAGACCAGCACCACCGCCACCCCCTGTTTTTTCAAGGCGGCGACGTCATCGCACAGCGAGGCCAGCCAGTCGCGGCGCAATTCGCTCTTGGCCGCATCCACCAACAGGGCGGACCCGACCTTCACCACGGCCAGTTTGGCGCCGACAAAAATACCGCTCATCGCTTGCCCGATTTTCGCGCGCGCCTGGCAGTCCGGCTCAGCGTCCTGGGCTTGGCCTTGGCCCGTCCGACTGGCCTAGCAGTGGTTTTCGCCTTTGCAGATTTTGCCTTGGGCCTGATTATTTCCTCGGCAAGTTTGGCCTTGGCCGCCTTCGCCTTCGCAAGGCGCAAACCTTCCTTGAGTCCGAGCTTTTTCGGCTTGGCCATTTTTGCCTTGGTGAAAACCGCTTCAACGAAGGTTTTTTCCGGATTGGCCGCCTTGACCGCTCTGGGCTTGGCAGACACGGGTCTCCTGGGCTCTTCGGTCAGGCGAGCCTTGGCCACCACCGGCGCGTTGTAATTAACCGTCTGGCGTTCATGACGGGTGCGAGGCGCGCGGGCAGGCCGCGCGTAATGACGTTCTTCGGCCTGACGGATGCGGCGTTGGATAATCTCATGAGCCATGGCGCGCAGCACCGTGTTGATGCCGGCGCCGCTGACACCGGAAATCACATGCACCTTGTGGCCGCAAGCTTTCTCCAGCGCTGCGCGTTTCTTGGCAACATCTTTTTCGGGAATCGCGTCCACCTTGTTCAGTGCCACAATCTCGGGCTTGTCTTCCAGGCCATGGCCATAGGCTTCCAGTTCAGCGCGGATGGTCTTGTAGGTTTTCGCCACCGCATCTCCGGTGCCGTCGACCAGATGCAGGATGGAGGCGCAGCGTTCGGCATGGCCCAGGAACCGGTCGCCCAGCCCAACACCTTCATGCGCGCCTTCGATCAGGCCCGGCAGATCGGCCAGCACGAAATCGGTCTCGTCGATCTTCACCACGCCCAGCTGCGGCTCCAAGGTTGTGAAGGGATAATCGGCGATCTTGGGCCGCGCCGCCGAAACCCGGGACAGGAAGGTGGACTTGCCGGCATTGGGCATGCCGATCAGCCCGGCATCGGCGATCAGCTTGAGCTTGAGGATGAAGATGCGTTCTTCGGCGAGCAGACCGGGCAGCGCGAATTCCGGCGCCTGGTTGGTGGAGCTCTTGAAATGGTAATTGCCAAAGCCACCATTGCCGCCCTTTAGCAGGCGGTAGCGCATGCCGGGCTTGGCCATGTCGACAATCAGAGTCTCGCCGTCTTCTTCATAGATCTCGGTGCCGACCGGTACCTTCATGACGGCAGCGTCGCCATTGGCGCCAGTCATCACCTTGCCCTTACCGCCTTCGCCGCTCTGGGCCTTCACATGCTGCTGGAAGCGGTAGTCTATCAGGGTGTTGAGATTCTCCACCGCTTCGGCGATCACATCGCCGCCGCACCCGCCATCACCCCCATAGGGCCCGCCATACTCGATGAACTTCTCGCGCCGGAAGGCAATGCAGCCATTCCCGCCTGCACCGGACTGGGCATAAACCTTCGCGACGTCGAGAAAACGCATGGATTAGTCCTTTATGCGGCCTGTTTTCGCAGGAAATCGGCCCGCGTCAACAGCATGTCATGGCACAGCACCGCCATACCCCGACCCGACAATTCCGCATATTCGAGCCATTGTGGCGCCCCCCAGCTTGGCCAGGACGTGGCCGGAGACGGGATTGTCATAGAACCAGCCGGCATGGACGGTTTCCAGTCCCAGCGCCTCGAAAGCTTAGGTCACCAGCCTGTAGGCCGCCTCGGTGGCATAGCCAAAGCCCCAGAAAGGTTTGCCCAGCCAATAGCCGAACTCATAATCGTCGCCGGCATGCAGCCCTGTCAGGCCGATGAACACCCCGTCCGCCTTGCGGGTTATCACGAAAAGGTGGTGCTCGCCCGCCGCCACAAAGGCCTCGGCATAGTCCTCCACGTAAGGGTGCGGCACGCGTGACGTCATCCGCGTCACGTCATAATCGCTGAGCCACGCCGTCACACTTTGAATATCCTTCGGGCCAAGCGTCCGCAGGATCAGTCTGTTTGTCTCCAGGAGGCACATGTCATTCCCCGCTCGTTCCTTTCGATGCGAGGAATAAAAAAGGGAGATGGCGGACCATCTCCCTCGCAACAATGGGCCGCAAATTTCTTGGCGGCCTATGTCTTCAGTCGCCTATTCTGCCGCGATCTTCATCGCCGGATTCGCGTGCGAGACTACGGACACGAAGGTACGGCGCTTGTAGCCGGTCTTGAACGAGACATGACCATTGCGAAGAGCAAAGAGGGTGTGGTCCTTGCCCATGCCGACGCCTTCGCCCGCATAGAACTTGGTGCCGCGCTGACGAATGATCACATTGCCGCCGGCGACCTTTTCGCCGCCGAACAGCTTGACGCCCAGCATCTTCGGGTTCGAGTCACGACCGTTGCGCGAAGAACCGCCTGCTTTTTTGTGTGCCATACGACTAGTCCTTTAACCGGCGGTGATGCCCAGCACCTTCACGGTCGTGAAGTGCTGGCGGTGGCCACGCTTGCGGTGGGTGTTCTTGCGGCGCTTCTTCTTGAAAGCGATGACTTTCTCGCCCTGGCCGTGCTCGACTATCTCGCACTGGACCGAAGCGCCCTTGACCAGCGGCGCACCGATCTTGGGGCTGTCGCCGCCCAGCATCAGGACCTCGAGGTCGAGCTTGGCGCCAACCTCACCCGCAAGTGTTTCCACCTTCAGGACGGTGTCCTTGGCCACTTTATACTGTTTTCCGCCAGTGCGGACGACCGCGTACATGGTCTAAACCTTTGAAAATAATTGTTTATCTGAGGGATCGAGTCCCCCGAAGAGCGGCGGAATATACGCAAAGACGCTGTGGGGTCAAGGACCGGTTTTTACAGCCATTTTTTGGCGTTCCGCGACCTGTCCCATCACGGCCCCCACCAGCAGGGCCACCCCTACTGCCAAGGCCGCCCATTTGGCGTGGCTCAACATGGCGGCCAGGCCCGCCATCGCGTCCGTGGCGCCCCACAACATCATGGAAAATTGCAGGGCGTTCTCGCAGCCGTCCAGCAGTGCTCCCGCAAGCGGCACCGCCGCCAGGGTGGTGAGCATGCGGCGGGCCCGGCCCGGGCGCGGCGCAAAGGCTTCACGGGCCAGGATGCCGGAATAGAAAAACGCCGCCGCGTAGAGCGGCAACAACAAGTAATCCAGCCCCAAATTGAAGCCCGCCCGCACCGCATAGATCGGCGGCCAATGCCGGAAGGCATAACGGTAGTCGGGGGCCGTGGAAAAAGTCTGCAGGTCGGCGGTGCCGAAGCCGGACAGGGCCTTGAGCCGCAGGTCCAGCACCAGCAGCACGGCAAAGACCACAGCCGCCGAGATGGAGGTGATGGCCCAGCGGCGGACCAGCATTTGGCGAGTGATGCGCATGACGCCTCTGAGATATGCTATTTCCATATTATGCGATCCGCCGGCGACATTCTCTACAATTTCCACTGGGTGACCCCGGGGGATGCGGCGCGCGCCATGCAGGACTGGGCCGGCGGGCTGGAGCCTTTCCTGAAACGCCGCGGCATCCGCGCCATCATCAACCTGCGCGGCCGCAACGACGATCTGGGCTGGTGGCAAAAGGAAACGGCGATCGCCAAGGATGCCGGTATCGCGCACCTGGATGCCATGCTGGACTCACGCAAGCTGCCGACGCGGGAAATGCTGGTACGGCTGATCGAAAGCTTTGATGAAGCGCCGCGCCCCTTCCTGCTGAAATGCTCCGGCGGCCAGGACCGCACAAGCTTTGCTGCCGCGCTGTACCTCATCCACCGCGACGGCTGGGGCGCCAGGCCCGCGGCGATAGCCCAGTTCGCCCGCGTTCCCTATCTGCATTTTCCCAAGCGGCATCAGCGCTGGCTGAAAGCCTTCATGGAATTCTCGGCCGAAAGTGCGAAAGGTGCACCGCTGAAACACTGGATCGCTCAGGGTTACACGCCAGAGAAGCTGAAGGCCTGGCTGGACGCAAACGGCCTGGCCGGCAGCTATGCGGCGATCTTCACCACACCCACACGCTCGCCGAGGCAATGGTAGCCAGGATTGCTGTCGCGCCGGATGTATTCCTGTGGCGCGAATGTTTTTCTCCGCTGCAGCAGAAAGCTCTGCTGGACGATGTGCTGGCGCGGCTGGAACAGGCGCCGCTTTATCGCCCTGTAATGCCCGGCAATGCCAAACCCTTTTCCGTCGAGGAAAGCAATTTCGGCGTGCTGGGCTGGGTGTCAGACAAGGCGGGCTACCGTTACCAGGCCGGTCACCCGGTGACCGGAGCGCCCTGGCCGGCGATCCCCGACGCGCTGCTGACGCTGTGGAAGAAAATCAATGACGTGCCGCCGCCGGAATGTTGCCTGGTCAATCTCTACCGCCCGGGCGCCAAGATGGGGCTGCACCAGGACCGGGACGAGAAGGACACCAGCGCGGCGGTGATTGGCGTATCGCTAGGCGACGAGGCCCTGTTCCGCCTCGGGGGGACCGTCAGGGGTGGCAAGACCCTCTCGGTTCCACTGGCCTCCGGCGACGTGATCGCCTTTGGGGGCACAGCCAGGCTTGCCTATCACGGGATTGATCGCATCCGGCCTGGCACCACCCGGCTGGTTCCCGGCGGCGGGCGACTCAGCCTGACGCTCAGGCGGGTGCGGGGGTAAAAAAAGCGCCCCCGGCCGTGAGGCCGGGGGCGAAATGCGCTTTGAACCGCGCGGGGGGAAGCCGGGAGGGGATGACCGGCGACCACAGCAAAGACGAGGGCTGAAAGCGAGCGGGGGGCAGTGCCAGCAGCCCAACACCGTCCTCAGGGAATAAACTGAGCAGGAATGCAACATGTTTCAAGGATTTTCTTATATCTAACATATTTATAATGACAGTGCTATTTTTGCCATAGTCATTTTTGGCCAAATAACCGGGTTTTTGGTGCCGACGTGTGGCGGCGGCCACCGTCTCCCTGCTTCGCGGCGCTCGGAGCTTTCGCAGATCCGCCAGAGCTGCTCACCCGCTATGCGGGACGCTCCTCACCCCCAGGACTCTGTCATCCCCTTGCGCCGGCCGACTGGCACCGCAGTGGCGGTAATCTCCAGCATGGGCGCGCCGAGCCATTTGCCCTGGCCGTGATGAAAGCCCATGCAGGCCCCAGTCGGCGATATGAGCCGTAAAATGGCAAGAAGGTCTTAGGATGCTGTAAACGAATGAGGCGTCACAGCGCCCTGCCAAAGCCTGCAAAAATCGCGCTGCTCAGCGGAGCTCGGGCGAATTGCCATTCCGGATGCCATTGCACCCCCAGCAGGAAGACCTTGGCGCCATCCAGGGAGACCGCCTCGATCTGGCCGTCCGGCGCGGTGGCTTCGATCCGCAGACCCGGCCCCAGACGGTCGATGCCCTGATGGTGCAGCGAGTTCACGTTTGCGTCCGCCAGGCCGCACAATCGGGCCAGCAGTCCGTTTGGCGTGATTGCGATGGCATGGGCCGGACCATATTCCACCTCCAGCGGCATGTCATCGGGTTCGCGGTGATCCAGGCGGCCCGGGATCTCATGCACATGCTGATGCAGGCTGCAGCCCAACGCGACATTTAGTTCCTGGAAGCCCCGGCAGATGGCCAGCAGCGGCCTACCTGCGGTGATGGCCGCGCGCAGCAACGGCAGGGTGGTAGCATCGCGCCGTTCATCCATCTCGGTGCCGGGCCGCGCTGTTGTACCGTAGTGCGAGAGCGCGACATTAGAAGGCGAGCCGGTGAACAGCAGTCCATCGACAGCGCTCAGCACCGCAGCGATATCCAGTGGCGCATCAGTGGAAGGGATCAGCAGCGGCAGCGCACCGGCGCCGTCGCGGATCGCGATGATGTATTCGTCATTGGCCTCGTGCACAGGCTTGTCGCCGGAGATCCGGCGGACGAAGACGATGACGACCGTCTTTACCGTATGATGCTGGCCTGGCGCGGCGCTTTGGCCGGCACCGCGAAGATCGCCGGGTCCAGCGTGACGCCCGGCTGCAGGTTGCGCAGCGCCACGGTCGTGTTGCCGCCCTGGGCATCCTTCACCGTCCATTGCCGCAGTTCGATATTGGGCGCGGTGAACATCAGCGTGATGTTGGAGTTGTTGCGGTTGGTGCTGGTGCGGGCGCGCACGATGATGGCGCCTTCCTGTTCCACGACGCCAAGCACCGCCTTGTTTGTCTTCAGGTCGACCGTCTCATTCAGCAGCAGTCCCAGCGGCGTGTCCGAGAGGTCGTAATTGTCCACCGTGTTGAGCTTGGAATTCTTGACATAGACCTGGCCGCCGGTGGCGACGATCGAAACCGGGCTGGGCGGACGATATTCGAAACGGATCTGGCCCGGTTTTTGGATGGCGACCTCACCCTGGTCGACGCCGCCTTGCGGCCCGATCTGGATGAAACCGGCGCGCAGACTATGCATGCCGTTGAGATATCCGCTGATCTTGTCGAGATCGGCTTTCTCCTGATCGCTATAGGCCTGGTAGAGACGTTGGGGCGCCTGCTGTCCCGCGCCGCCCAGAAGGACGGCGGAGCAGAGGGCGGCAAGGCAAATAGCGTAACGGCGCATCAGGAAAGTTCGCACGGCAAGATGGACCAATTGAGGCGATTTGCGGCTCGTTCACCGGCAAGATAGATTCTGCGCCCGAATAAGCAACCCCAAGACTGCCCAAGCGTCATGTCCGATTCCCTGTCTCATATTGCGGTTTTGGGCGCCGGCGCCTGGGGCGCCGCCATGGCACTGGCTGCCCATGGCGCCGGACGCCAGGTGAGCTTGTGGGTGCGTGAGGACGATGTCCTGGCTGACATTAGCGCGGGGCGCGGCAACCGTTTCCTGCCCGGCGTGACCCTGCCCAAGGATATGGCTGTCACCGGCAACCTGGCGCAGGCATGCAAAGCGGACGCGCTGCTGGTGGTGGTGCCGGCACAGGTGCTGCACCGCTTCGCCAATTCCCTGGAACCGCATCTGAAACCTGGCCAGCCGCTGGTGATCTGCGCCAAGGGCATCGAGAAAGGCAGCGGCAAGCTGGTGACCGAAGTTGTCGCCGAGGTCCTGCCGGGTGCCGATCTTGCGATCCTGTCGGGCCCGTCCTTCGCGCGCGATGTCGCCAAGGGTCTTCCCACCGCCGTAACCATCGCCGCCAAGGGCGACCTGGCGTCTAGACTGCAGACCGCACTGGGCAGCGCGAGTTTCCGCCCCTATGCCAGCGATGACCTGACCGGTGTGGCACTGGGGGGCGCGGCCAAGAATGTGTATGCAATCGCCTGCGGCGTGGTCGAAGGCATGGGACTAGGCGAGAATGCCCGCGCTGCGCTTTTGGCGCGGAGCTTTGCTGAACTGGCGCGGTTGGGCGAAGCGCTGGGCGCGAAACGCGAAACGCTTATGGGCCTTTCGGGTCTGGGCGATCTGGTGCTGACCGCTACCAGCAAGTCGTCGCGCAACTTTTTGTTCGGCGCGGCGCTGGGCGCGGGCGAGAAACCCGGCGCGGCGCTGGCCGAAGGCGTGGATACCGCCCCGGCGCTGGTGGCGCGCGCAAGGTCTGTGAATATCGAAATGCCCATCGCCGAAGCCATGGCTGATCTGCTGAGTGGTGCGCTGCCACTAGGCGAAGCCATGCTGCGGCTGATGAGCCGTAAATTGAAGGCGGAATAAATGGCCTATTGGTTGTTCAAGAGCGAACCCGACGCCTGGTCGTGGGACATGCAGAAGAAGAAGGGCGCCAAGGGCGAGCCCTGGAGCGGGGTGCGCAATCACACCGCCAAGCTGAACATGAAAGCGATGAAGAATGGCGATCTGGGCTTCTTCTATCATTCCAACAAACACAAAGCCGTGTTCGGCATCGTGGAAGTGATCGAGGAATTTCAGCCCGATCCCACTGACGAGAAAGGCCAGTTCGGAATGGTGGTGGTGAAGGCGGTGAAGGACATGCCCAAGCCCGTCACCCTGGCGGACTGCAAAGCGAACCCCAAGCTGGCGGAGATGAGCCTGGTCAACAGCTTCCGCCTGTCGGTGCAGCCGGTAAAAGCCGCCGAGTGGAAAGAGGTCTGCCGGATGGGTAGACTGAAGTAGCTATTTCTTCGCGAATTTTGCGGCGAAAAAATCGCCCGCATTCCAGCTGGGGCGCGGCCCGTCTGCCAGTTCTCGGGTGATGGCGTAATTCAGCTTTGCGAACTTTGCGCCCACGTCATAGTCGTCCGGCATGGAATCGGGTGACAGCGTCAGGCCCATGACACCTGCGGCGCGGCGCACCGCCGGGCCGATGCTGGAACGGTCGGCGCCGAACGCCACCACATCGGTGAAGTCATAGGTGATGATTGGCATATCCAGGTCCACATCGGCGGTGATGGCGGATTTGGGCACGCTGGGATTGCGGGCAAAATAGTCCGCGCCGATCAGGCCTTTTTCCTCGGCGGTATCCACCAGGAACAGCAGCGAACGTTTGGGCGCCCTGCCGCGGAACAGCCGCGCCACTTCCAGGGTCGTGGCCACGCCCGAAGCATTGTCCAGCGCGCCATTGTTGATGGCATCGCCCTTTACCGGCGGGGTGATGCCGATATGGTCGAGATGACCGGACAGCACCACATATTCTCCCTTTAATTTGGGATCGCTGCCCGGCAGCACGCCAACGATATTCTCGCTCTCGCTGTTCTTGATCTCGGTGTGCAGCTCGGCCTTCAGCGACAAATGCAGGTCGAAGCCCTTGATGGCGCCGTCAATGGTTTCGGCGACGTCCAGGATGGCGTCCGTGCGATCGCCCAGCAGCTTGCTGGCGCCAGCCACGCTGACGAAAGCGAGGCTGGGCAGCGGCACCGGCACGAAGGGCTTGCCGTCCGGATGGCGCCAGGACATGCCCCAGCTTTTGTATTGCCGCGCGGTGTTGGCGAAGGGGTAGAGCTTTTCGCCGGTGCGGGTGCCGATAGAAACAAAACCGACGGCGCCGCGCTCCAGCGCCGCCTTCAACTTGAT
>JAPLPI010000122.1 GCA_026400305.1 Alphaproteobacteria bacterium
GTCGCTGCCGGCGTGGTCGCCGAGGCCCAGGTAGCTCAGCGTTGCCAGCGCCGCGTTCACCTGCGCCGCCGTGCCGCGCAGCATCGCGGACGGCAGGGTCCAGAACACCGCCAGCGCGGCATAGATGCCGCTGGCAGCGACGCACAGCGACAGGATGATCAAGCCGTGATGGACGAAACACACCGCGCCGATGAGTCCGGCCGCGCCCGCCAGCGCGCCGAAGGCGACATGGCCGGTGCGTTCGCCACTGCGATCACTGGAGTAACCCAGCGCCACCATCGCGCCCATCGCCAGGAGATATGGCATGGCGCTGATGAAGCCGGTCTGCAGGTTGGAATAGCCCATCGCCTTGATCATCTGGGGCAACCACAGGCCCATGCCGTAAAGCGCGATGACGATGGAAAAATCCGGGATCATCAAAAGCCAGATGCGCTTGTCCAACAGCATCTCCTTCAAGCCATGCAGTTGGCCCGGCGGCTCGACGGCCAAGCGCGCGGCGATGATCTGCTTCTCATCCGTCGTCAGCCATTTGGCTTTGGCGGGACCATCGGGCAGCACCCACAAGGTCGCGGCGCCGCACAGCAAGGACGGAATGCCTTCCAGGATCATCATCCATTGCCAGCCCGACAGGCCGTGGCCCTCGACGCCCAGTAGCCATCCAGACAGCGGCCCGCCGATCACCGCCGACAGCGGCACCCCACCCAGGAACAGGGCGATGAAACGCGCCCGCGTCGATTGGGGAAACCAGTAGGTCATGTAGAGGATCAAGCCGGGATAGAGCCCGGCTTCCGCCGCCCCCAGCAGGAAGCGCACGGTGCAGAAGCTGATCGGCTCGCGGCAGAAGGCTGTCAGCATGGACAGCAAGCCCCAGCTGACACAGATCCGGCACATCCATAGCCGCGCGCCTACCTTCTGCAACATGAGGTTGGACGGCACCTCGAACAGGAAATAGCCCAGGAAGAAGATGCCAGCGGCATTTCCATAAAGCTGCGGCGAGAAGCCCAGCTGCTTGTTCATCTGCAGGGCGGCGAAGGAGATGTTGGAGCGGTCCAGGAAAGCGACCACATACATGAGCGCCATGAAGGGGATCAGTCGCCAGGCGGCGCGCGCCAGGATCCGGTCGGACCGAACAAGCTCTGCTGCGGTCATGGCGTGCGGCAATAGCGGGCCAACGCCGCCATGGACAGCGCCGCCGCCAGCGCCACGCCTGTGCAAAACCCGACAGGTTGCCCACCGAGTTGATCAGCGCAAAGGCGCCGGCCACGGCCGAACCGCCCAGGAACAGCGGCGGCACCGACCAGAAGGTGGCCAGGCCCGAATAGACACCGCCCGACGCCAGGCAGAAGCCCAGGATCACCAGAACGTCATTGCCGACGCCGATCGCGGCGATGCCGAAACCTGCCGCCGCCACCAGCGCCGAGATGACGAAATGTAGCGCTCGTTTGCCGGTGCGGTCGCTGGACAGGCCGATGATCCACAGCACGGCCAGCGAAGCGGCATAGGGAATAATCAGGATGTAGCTGGTCTGCTTGATGGTATAGCCCATGGCGTGAACCATCTGCGGCATCCAGAATCCTAGCGCATAAATGCCGAACACGATTGTGAAGTCCGGAATGATCAGCGCCCAGACGCGCCAATCCATCAGCATGTCGCCGAAGCCGTGCACTTCCGCTTTCGGCTCGGCCGCCAGCTTGGCCATCACGATGTCTTTTTCCGATTCAGTCAGGAACGACGCCTTGCGCGGATTGTCGGGCAGCAGCCACAGCGCCAAGAAGCCCAGCGCAATGGTGGGAACGCCTTCCAGAAGGTACATCCACTGCCAGCCCTTGAAGCCGTAACCAGCAATGCCCATCAGCCAGCCCGACAAGGGCGAGCCGATGATGTTCGACACCGGAATGCCCATGCAGAAGATCGCCAGGATGCGCGCCCGGGTGGACGCGGGAAACCAGTAGGTGAAATACAGCAAGATGCCGGGATAGAAGCCGGCTTCCGCCACGCCGAGCAGAAAGCGCAGCAGGAAAAACATCAGTGGACCCTGCACGAAGGCGAACGCCATCGAGACAAGCGCCCAGGTGATCATGATGCGCGCCAACCAGATGCGCGCGCCCACCTTTTCCATGATCAGGTTGGAGGGCACCTCGAACACCAGATAGCCCAGGAAGAAGATCCCCGTGCCCCAGCCAAACACCTCGGGCGAAAAGCCAAGATCCTGATTCATGGTAAGCGCGGCGAATCCGACATTTACCCGGTTGAGGAAAGCGGCGACGTACATCGCCAGAATCAGCGGCACCAGCCGCCAAGCGGCACGGCGCAGGATCGCGTCTGCCTCATTTTGTATCGCTGCCATGCCCCGCCCCGGTGTTTTCGCCAACGTCCGTCAGGCGCACGCCGATTACAAGTTCGCAATCGCTACTGGCCTAAGCTCGACACGTTGCCGCGCTTCCATTGCGAGAAAATACCCATAAAAAATGATGACCGCCGCCTTCGCCCTGGCCGTCCTGGGGACCACGCCGAGCGCAACCGGTGCGGAAGCCCGCCACCACCGCCGCAAGGTCTGCAGCTGGCATCACCATCATCGAGACTGCCGCTAACGCTAACCGGCCCCAAGTTCTGGCAAGTCAGTGCTGTGGAAACGTTAAACGCCTCTGCGGCCTTATTTTTTCAAAACCTTGCCCTTTGAGGGCTTTTTCTCTATAGACCCGCCCTCAACGGCTGCGGTCGTCGGAGCTTCCCCAAGGAGGTAGCGCATGGTGCGCGTTCCGGTCGAGCCAAGGGAAAAGCGCAGGGCCCTCCTGCCTTTTGTTCCGCAACCACTTAGAAAGGGAACGCAAGATGGCTCTTTATGAGCATCTTCTGATCGCGCGTCAGGATATCAGCGCGCAACAGGTGGACGCACTGGCCACCCATCTCAAGACCATCGTCGAAGGCGAAGGTGGCAAAATCGACAAGCAAGAATATTGGGGCCTGCGCGGTCTGGCGTATCGCATCAAGAAGAACCGCAAGGGACATTACGTCCTCTTGAACATCAACGCGCCGTCGAACGCGGTGGTCGAGCTGGAGCGCCAGCTGAAGATCAACGAAGACGTGCTGCGCTACATCACCGTCAAGGTGGACCAGTTCGACACCTCGTCGAGCAAGGCCCGCCGCGACGATAAGCCCGAAGGCGCCAAGCCCGAAGGCGAAGCCGAGGAGATCCTAGTATGAGCTACGGTGGAAATCGTGATGGCGGCCGCGAAGGCGGCCGTGGTGGGGACCGCGAAGGCGGCCGGGGCGACGACCGCGAAGGCGGCCGCGGTGGACGCGAGGACGGCGCGCGCCGTCCGTTCTTCCGCCGCAAGAAGACCTGCCCCTTCTCCGGCGATAATGCTCCGAAGATCGACTACAAGGACGTCAAGCTCCTGCAGCGATACATTTCAGAGCGCGGCAAGATTGTGCCGTCGCGCATCACCGCGGTCAGCAACAAGAAGCAGCGCATTTTGGCCAACGCCATCAAGCGCGCCCGCTTCATGGCGCTGCTGCCCTATGTCGTGAAGTAGGAGAGCGACCATGCAAGTGATCCTACTCGAACGCGTCGAAAAGCTCGGCCAGATCGGCGACGAAGTGAAGGTGAAGGACGGCTTTGCCCGCAACTTCCTGCTGCCCAAGGCTGTACGGCTCTGTCTCTCCCCGTGATGTCGCCGACGCCATGGAAAAGGCCGGCTTCAAGGTGGACCGTCATCAGGTCTCCATCAGCGTGGCGATCAAGTCGATCGGCCTGTTCACGATTCCCGTCGTGCTGCATCCCGAAGTTAAGGTGAACATCACCGCCAACGTCGCGCGCAGCGAAGACGACGCCGAGCGCCAAGCGCGCGGAGAAAACGTGCTGGCCGAGAAGACAGACGCCGAAGAAGCCAAGGCTACCGCCGAGGGATTGTTTGAGAAAGGCGCCGGCCCTAAGGCCGAAGCTACCGAGGAAGAACCCGCGTAAGCCTGAGGCTTTCGACAAGCAAAATGAAAAGGCCGGTCGAAAGGCCGGCCTTTTTGTTATAAAGAGAAACGATGGCCGACCGCCCTATCCTGGCGCCCCCCGACGGGCACAAAAAGGTGCTTCTGCATTCCTGCTGCGCGCCCTGTTCGGGCGAGGTGATGGAGGCGATGACCGCCAGCGGCGTCGACTACACGATCTTTTTCTACAATCCCAACATCCATCCCAAGCGCGAATACGAAATCCGCAAGAACGAGAATATCCGGTTCGCCGAAAAGCACGGCATCGCCTTCATCGATGCCGATTATGACGCCGACAACTGGATGACCCGCGCCAAGGGGCTGGAAATGGAACCGGAACGAGGCGCCCGCTGCACCATGTGCTTCGACATGCGTTTCGAGCGCACGGCGCTTTACGCCCATGAGAACGGCTTTCCCGTGATGACTAGTTCGCTGGGCATTTCGCGCTGGAAGGACATGAACCAGATCAATAGCTGCGGCGAACGCGCGGCGACCAAGTATGACGGCATCCGCTACTGGACGTACAATTGGCGCAAGGGCGGCGGCTCGGCGCGCATGATCGAGATCAGCAAGCGCGAGGAATTCTACCAGCAGGAATATTGCGGCTGCGTCTATTCACTGCGCGACACCAACCAGCACCGGCTGGAAACGAGCCGCGGCAAGATCAAAATCGGAACGCAATTTTACCGGAACGGCGAAAAACTCTAGGCCGTCGTGTGAGATGCGCGGTGGCTGTGCGGAGTTGTTAGCCCGCGCCGGACTGCACCGCGAACTCGTGGCGGCTGAGGCCGCGCGGCGGATCTCCGAAGAACACTTCCACCGATTTCAGCTTGCCGCCTAGGAATTTCAGCAGTTCGGCATTGCAGAAGTGCGCATCCGAATGGGTGGCATTGGGAAAGTACATGGTGCATTCGTAAGCCACGAATAACTTCTCACCATCCTGCGCCACCGACACAAAGTCGAACTTCTGGTGCAGCGGCTCACTGGGCCAGAAGCCCCTCCACCAGGCCGCCAGATCAATGTGATCGTCGAACGGTCTGGTAAAGGTAAAGTCGGACCGTAGATTGCCTTCCATGAAGCCGCGGCCGTGCCGCTCATAGGCGCGATTATAGCCCTTGACCTTGTTCCCTGAGGTCCATGATTACGCCTTCAGAGACTTGCCCAACGTATCGATCAGCCAGTTGGTACCATTCTCCCCGAGCCGGCTCATCATCATAGCTATCCAGATAGTCGCCATACTCGGTCAGCACCAATTTGGTGACGCCATTCTCCGGCGTCAGTTCGATGCAGGCCTGCGAGACCGAAATTTTCTTGCCGTCCAGATGCATGGCATAGCTGTTGACGATCCGTTCATTCGGCACGATGTCGCGATAAACGCAGTCGAACGCCGTCACCATGCCATTTGCATGCTTCCCGCTGAGGGCCTCGCAGCCGCCTTCGCGGAAATCGAAACTCTTTTAGTGCTGTTCAAAGCCCGGCGGGCCGGTGAACCATTTGCGCTTGCCCGCTTCGGTGGCGAAGACCTAGAACACGCGCGGCGCCGCATGTTTCCAGTGGCGGGTAATAGTGAAATTGGCATCGCCGACCGAAGACAGCAGCCATTCTCCTAGAGAGAGATGCAGGCGGATGACGCCGTTGTCGAAGGGCTTGTGGCTGGCCAGCTCCAGTTTTGTCTTCGCCGCGCCCTGGAAATAGGGAATGCTGGCGCCCAGCAGGATCGGGCTCTGGAACATCCAGAATTCATCGATAGCATCAAGTTCCAGGAAGGAATGCACCAGACCGAGACTGCCGAAGATCAGGAGGCCTTTGCCTTCGCCATTTTTGTCCTCGAGGATCTCCGTCGCCTCGCGCCGCAGATGGGCGTTTTTCCAGTCGCCACCTGCCATGCTACGCGAGAAGGTGATCTTGGGGATCTGCTCCACCCAGCGGGCGTGACCCGGCTATAGACCGCCGCGCCTGCGTTATGGATAGCCTCATTGGTGTCGGCGAAGATCGCGTCATGAAGCCGATCCAGTCCATCTCGCCCTTGGGGCCACCGCAATAGCCGCCCAGCGACACATGCATCAGGGAAATCAGCTTTCTCATTGTCCGCCATCCGTTTCATCCAGATACTTGACCAGCCGGTCTAGGTTGCTTTCCCCCATCGCCCGCTGCTCGGCGACCCAGATCTCGGCCTGGCTCAGCATGGCCGAATCGAGCCGGCACGTGCGCACCCGGCCGACCTTTTCGCTTTCCACCATCCCGGCCTCTTCCAGAACCTTCAGGTGCAGCATCACCGCAGGCACCGACATAGGCAGGGGCCTGGCCAGTTCACTGACCGTAGCGGGGCCTGCGACCAGCCGTTCGACCATGGCCCTGCGGGCCGGGTTGGCCAAGGCGGCAAAGGTCCTGTCCAGTTTATTGTTAAGCATGTACTTAAGTATAAAACCCAGCCCTGCCAGTCAAGCATCCCAGCCGCGATTATTTCTGAAGGCCCAACTGGGCTATGGTCCCGGCGCCCAACAGGAGGACACCATGTCCGTCCAGACCCAGCTTGCGCGTATCACGGTGCCGCAGATCCGCGCTCACAAGGGCGGCCAACCCATCGTCTGCCTCACCTGCTATCACGCCCATACCGCCAAGCTGCTCGACCAGCATGTCGACATCATGCTGGTGGGCGACAGCCTGGGCATGGTGATGCATGGACTGGAAACCACCGTCGGCGTAACCTTGGACATGATGATCACCCACGCCAAGGCGGTGATGCGCGGCTCCCAACGCGCCCTTGTCACAGTGGACATGCCGTTCGGTAGTTACGAGGAAAGCCCCGCCGTGGCGTTCCGCAACGCCGCCCGCGTCATGCAGGAAACCGGTGCCACCGCGGTGAAGCTGGAAGGCGGCGCCCACATGGCCGAAACCATTGCCTATCTGACCCAGCGCGGCGTTCCGGTGATGGGCCATATCGGGCTTACCCCGCAGATGGTGCACGTGAAGGGCGGCTTCCGTACCGTCGGCTGATCGCCATTCCCACCATCGGCATCGGCGCCAGCTCCGTCTGCGATGGCCAGGTTCTGGTGATGGAAGACATGTTGGGCCTCAATCCCAACCCGCCAAAATTCGTGCGCCAGTATGCCCAGCTGGGGCCGGCCATCGAGGTAGCCGTGGAAGCCTATGCCCGGGACGTGCGGACGCGGACCTTCCCGGGGGTGGAAAATGTCTACCCCATGAAAAAAGCCCAGTAAAAGACGCTTTTCGGGGCCGATTTTTACCGTCGGGGGCATTGCGCGCCCCGGCTCGCGTCGCGCGCCAATTTAATAACCGCGCGCATTGCGCGCGGGGGCAGCGCGGGCTAATTAACGCGTCCTGTCAAAGACTTCCTGAAGGAACGTCCCACTTGAGTGATATTTTCCGCGAAGTCGAGGAAGACGTTCGCCGCGAACGGTTCGAGAAGCTCTGGAAGGCCTATGGCAATTACGCCATCGCCGCCCTGGTGCTGCTGTTCGCCGGCATCGCCGGCTGGCAGGTGTGGGAGCGCCATGACGCCCAGGAGCGTGCCAAGGTTTCCGATGCCTTCATGGCCGCGCAGCGCATCACCAATCCCCAGGCCCAGGCCAGCGCAATGCTCGACCTCGCACGCACCGCGCCCAAGGGCTATGCCAGCTTGGCGCGCCTGGCCGAAGCCGGCGCCATGTTCGCGTCGGGCCAGCAGGGCAACGCCATCGCGCTCTACAAAGAAATCGCCGCCAATGACAACGGCCCCGTCGGTTCGGCGGCGCGCCTGCGCGCCGCCTGGGGCCTGGCCGAAACCGCATCGCGCAAGGACCTGGCCGACCTGCTCGTGCCCCTGAACCAGACCGGCAATGCCTGGCGCGAGAACGCCCAGGAAATTCTAGCCTATGCCGACTACCGCGCCATGGACACCAAGTCGGCGCTGGCCAAGTACACCGCCTTGTCGGTCAACGCCGAAGCGCCCGATGCACTGCGCGCCCGCGCCAAGGCGATGGCGGCGTTCCTGAAAAATGGCGGCGCCATTACCTTTGGCAGCGTGCCGGCCGATGCCTCGCCCCTGCCGCCCCAGGCGCAAAATCCGTCAGCGCCTGCTGCTGCGCCCGC
>JAPLPI010000067.1 GCA_026400305.1 Alphaproteobacteria bacterium
CTGAACGCCAGGAAGTCCTCGTTCATCACCGCGCAGACCGTATGGCTGCCGACATCCTCGGGTGCGGTGTCGCAGCAGCCATTGCGGAAGAAACCGGTCATCGGCGCGGTCGAGCAGGATTGCAGGGGGTCCCCGAACACATTGCTCGAGGGCCTTTTGCCAAAACCTCTGGGCTCGATGGACATGCGGATGGACCTTGCGATAGCGCGGCGAGTTTGGGCCGTAATCTTGCTGCCGTGCAACAATCTTTCTATGGGCGCCGCAAGAATCCGGCTGAAAGAGACGTTATTGTCATCTAAGCTGGGCCAAACAATAAGAAGTCCCAGGGGGTGTCATCGTGTCTTCGCGCAATTGCCTTGCCGTGCTTTTGCTGGGTGCGGGCCTTCTGGCCTCGACTGCCTGGGCCGCGCCGCTGCATCCGGTGTTCCAGGTTGATCCTTATTGGCCCAAGGCTTTGCCGCATGGCTACGTCTTCGGCTCCAGCGGCGGAGTGACGGTGGATAGCCACGACAATGTCTGGATCTATTCACGCCCCACTTCCACCCACATCACTATGAGCAATCCGCCGGAAGCCAACAATGGCCGGCCGGCGCCATCAGTGGTGGAGATCAGCAATGACGGCCGCTTCATTCAGGGATGGGGGGGCGTGCTGGCGATGAGCGAGGAAGAACGCTCGCACTTCGAATGGCCGGTGCAAGAGCACGGCATCGCTGTCGACAACAAGGATAATGTCTGGGTTTGCGGCAATGGCCGGGATGCCAAGGTGCACCGCGACGATGATCAGTGCATCAAGTTCACCAACAAGGGCAAGTTCATCCTGCAGCTGGGCAAGTCGGGCCAGAGCAAGGGGAGTCTGGACACCGAAAATCTAGGTCATCCATCACAGGCGGTCTATTATGCTCCCTCCAACGAGCTGTTCGTCTCGGACGGTTATGTCAATCGCCGCGTCTATGTCGCCGATGCCGATACCGGCAAGTTCAAGCGCATGTGGGGTGCTTATGGTAAGACGCCCGATGACAGCGCGCCCCGCAATCGCGGCTATGACCCGGTGCCGGCCCAGTTCAACCTGCTGCATGGCATGACGGTGGCGCGCAATGGTGATGTCTTTGTCGCCGACCGCAATGCCAACCGCGTCCAGGCTTTCACCAAGGACGGCAAGTTCCTGGGCGAATCTTTCGTCGCACCGGAAACGCCGCAGCATGATTTCGGCACAGCCTTCGGCGTGGCGCTGTCGGGCGACAAGGACCAGCGCTTCCTCTATGTTGCCGACGGCCATAACGAAGTGGTGCATGTGCTCGACCGCAAGACGCTGAAAGAGATACTCGGGGCCGCCTTCGGCCGGGTCGGGCTCTATGCCGGCCAGTTCAGTAACATCCATGTCATTGCCAGCGACTCAATGGGCAATGTATATGTCGGCGATGGCGGCGGACGCTTCCAGAAGTTCGTCTACAAGGGCATGGCGCAGTAGCACGCGACTTATGCTGCGCCGCAAAATTCGGTTGCCAGAACGCACGCAGCCAAACTCTTCGGCCACAGACGGGGTTACGCGCGGGCGCAACCTGTGGACTGCGATTAAGCGCGCATTGAAAAGACCCGCTTACAAAGGCTCCAAACAGTATAGACTTCATGCCACAACAGTTACCGCTCTCCCGACTACGAAAAAGACAACTAAGAATGAGAAAATTGCGCATCTGGGACCTGCCGACCCGCGTCCTGCACTGGCTGCTGGTGATCTCGATCGGCGTGTGCTGGTGGACCGGCACGCATAACGATCTCGATTACCACGTCTACAGCGGATATGCGGCGCTGTGGATCATACTGATGCGCGTCTATTGGGGCTTTGCGGGTTCCTCCACCGCGCAGTTCAAGAATTTCGTGCGCGGGCCATCCGCGATCATCGCCTATGTCCGCACACTTCACTGGCGCAACACGCCCCATGCGCCCGGCCACAATCCGCTGGGCGCGCTCAGCGTGCTGGCGCTGCTGGGCGTGACACTGACCGTGGTGGTCCTGGGCCTGTACGCGGTGGATGTGGATGGGCTCTATTCCGGGCCGATGTCGCTGTATGTGACCTTCAAGAAGGGTCGCCACCTCGCACACCTGCACTATCAGTGGTTCGAATACATGCTCTACGTGATCGGCCTGCACCTGGCGGCGGTGGCGTTCTACTACTTCCACAAGCGGCACAATCTGGTGACACCAATGATCACAGGCAAGGCGCATGTCAAAGAAGAGATGAGACAAGCCCCGCTATGGCGCTTTGTGCTGGGCGCCATGGTGATATTAGCCTTCGTCTGGGCGGTATCCAGGAGCTTTTACATTTTCTGACGTCAACAATGGCTTCAAAACAAAGACAGGGGATTTCATGAAACGCGGGATCGCAATCGCAACCATCGGCGCCGCCATTCTTCTGACCGCGCCTATCGCTTCTCTAGCGCAGGCGCCGGCCGCGCCGACGGAACCGGGACCGCAAACCCCACCGATGGTGCCGCCGGCCAAGCCCGGCGTCTTCACCGCCACCAAGAAAGTCCCCACCGGCTATCACCTGGTGGTTACCGGTCACAATTTCACTAGCCGCGAGGCCATCGAGCATTACCTAGCTTACCGCGCCGCCATCCTGACCCAGGAACAGAAGTGCAGCTGGTTCACCCTGGTGGAGCATCATGCCAAGGGTGACACGGTGCCGGCCACAAAGCCCGACCCCGCCGGCCTGCGCTACAGCTTCCGCATGGCCCATTGGCGCCCGGTGTGGCGCTACAAGACGGCCGGTTCTTCGGCCTGGAAGACGTGGAGCCCCTTTTCCGGCACGCCCTTCCCCATCACCGACCCCAAGAACCTCAGCGATTATGAGGCCAGCGCCGATATCGTTCTGCACAAGGGCCAGATGAACGACGCCGACCCGCTGGCCTATGAGGCCGGGGCGGTAGATGATTGGCTGGTCAACCAGGTTTCGCCCCCGACATAGGAGTTCGCATGTCCATGCACCGCCGCACCTTCTCCGCCATGCTTGCCGGGCTGGGCCTGTCCAGCCTGCCGGCTTGGGCGCAGACCAAGACCGTGGATGTCAGCATGGCCCAGTCGCCCAAGATGCGGTTCGTTCCCGAGAGCGTCACCATCAAGGCCGGCGACACCGTAAAATGGACCAATCCGCACAATATCAGCCACACCGTCACCTTCGACCCGTCCAAGGCGGCGGCAAAGGAAAATGCGGCGCTGCCCGCAGGCGTGGAGCCGTTTGATTCCGGCCCCGTCGAGGAAGAAGGCACCTTCAGCCACGCCTTCACGGTCAAGGGCACTTACAAGTATGCCTGCGTCTATCACGAAGGCATGGGCATGGTCGGCACCGTCATCGTCACCTGAGAACGGTCGCCGCCTGAAAGGGAGGTCGTCATGATCCTGCACAAGCGTCTTATGGTTTGCGCCGCAGGCGTAGGCCTGATGGCGGGCATAATGCCCGCCTCTGCTGCGCCCTGGGTTCGCGGTTATGTTGTGGGCCAGTATGAATATGCCTTCCGCTATGGCGGCCGCCCCGACTTCACGCGCGGCGCCGAGATAGAGCCGGGCGTGGACTGCAAGCACGGCGCCTCGGTTCACTTCGCCAACGATACCCAGACCAAGATTGCTGTAGGGCGGCAGAAATATCGGTCCCTGCAGGAAGTCGAGTGGATCGCCAAGCCGCCGGGGCTGGACGAAGTGCGCGCGCCGGTGCTGACCCGTTTCTGGCTGTGGGCGCGCGCTGTCGCCTATCGTGGCTACAAGCGGAACATCGAAACCTATGTGAACCCCTGGGCCGCCGAAGATCCCGGCCAGCCGCAGGTCACCAGCCGCATCGGAGACGGCTTCAACCTGGACGGCAAGATCAAGGCCGCTGACTTCGTCAGTCCCGATGGCGAAAAGGGCATCGACAACAACCTGTATCGGGCCTGGGGCTGCGATGCGCCCTGGCGCGGCAATGGCAATGCGACCCTGGACCTGCGCGCAAACGACAAGATGCAGGATGGCCTCTATACGATGGTCATCCGCGTCTCGGGCAACAAGGACCCGGTGAATGATGACAATGCCACGCTGGAAATCGGCTATTCGCCGGACAAGATCGTCAAGGATGCGCGCGGCGGCATCGCGGTGGACTACTCCTATCGCATGTTACAATCGGCCCAGTACACCAGGCTGAAGGCGAGAATCCTGAACGGCGTGGTGGAGACCGAGCAGGTCGAACACCTGCA
>JAPLPI010000347.1 GCA_026400305.1 Alphaproteobacteria bacterium
CCTCTTTGTTTTGTTTTGAAATGAATTTTATGAAGGGGTGGCTTCGCGCGCATATGGCCGAAACATTTCGGCCATTTCACGAGCATTCCCGAAAGGGGTTTTTTGCACCTGATGGCGCACAAGACATACTATTATTAGCAGTTTCCAAAAAAAATAGTAAATCTCGCAGTCACTGAAAAGTCAACGAGAGGGGCGCCAATATCCCTCTAGTAAATACTTTTTAAGCGCGTTGGACACAAAGTGTTTTGTCAAAAATTCGTCATGCAGCGAAGTATTGCCACGTCCCATACGCGCCGGCTGCTATAGGTTTAAGCCTTTCCGAGAGGTCCTGTGCGGAGACACAGAACATCCTCCGAATCGCCGCCACATGCCAGCGCGTTATCGCGTTCAAGAACCTGGCTCGGCTAGCGCGCTTGGTCCGCCATATTCTGGCGTCCATCGGCCAAGGTGGCGCGCGCCCTGAGGCCTTGAGCTTGCGTTGATATCTCCAGTGGCGCAGGGCGCTGACCAACTGATCGCTAGCGCGATCTTACTGGCCGGGGTCAAGGACTGCGGCTGCGACTATGTTGGGATCCAGCCCACGGCTAAGCGTTTCGGCGATTTCTATATGTACTCTATTAAGCTCCACGGCTCGTCACCTGACAGTTTTGTCGCAGTGTGATAACTTGTCATTAAGGTTCCTTTGCTTTGAAAACAAAGGCAATGCTGCTAGGAAACCTAGGATTTTGGCGGAATGTCCGCCGACTGGGTGTAGGGGTTGGTTGGTGGCGGGCTTTTGGCAGGGTGAGCGTGCGCGCGCCTTTGGCTTGGCGCTACTTTTGGCGCTTTTTGCGACCCCGCTTTTTGCCGCCAGTGCACCGGGCACCCATGAAGGCGTTGCTTCCTGTGGCGGCTCGACATGCCACGGGCGCCTAGCGCCCACCGGAAAAACCGTCCGGCAGAACGAACTAATAACCTGGCAGGAAACGACCTCTGCCGCGGGCTCGCACAGTCAGGCCTGGCTGGTGCTGAATCGTACGCGCGCGCAGAGCATCGCCCAGCGCCTCGGCCTAGGGCCGGCACAGAATGCTAAGGACTGTCTGGGTTGCCACAGCGAACCCGCCGCGGCGCGCGGTTCCAAATTCCAGGTTTCCGACGGCGTCGGCTGCGAAGCCTGTCATGGCGGCTCAGGCGGATGGCTGGTTAGCCATTATGCGGTGAACGCCAGCCATGCCGACAATGTGAAGAACGGCATGACCGCTATGGAAGATCCGCGCGCGCGCGCCAATCTGTGCCTCGACTGCCATTTCGGCAGCGCCAAGAGCGGCCAGTTCGTAACCCACAAGATGATGGCGGCGGGTCATCCGCGCGTGTCCTTCGAGCTTGATCTCTTCAGCTCGCTGCAGCGCCATTACGACTTTGACTCCGACTATGTGAAGCGCAAAGGCCTGTCCAGCGGTATCAAGTTCTGGGCGGTGGGGCAGGCGCTGGCGGTGGAGCGGCAGCTTTCGCTGTATGCCGATGGCGTGCACACTAACGAGGGTGCCTTCCCGCAATTCTATTTCTTCGATTGCCAAAGCTGCCACCGCCGCATTTCGGATGAGCCCAGTGTGGCGCTGACCGCCGAGGCTAATCCGGCGCGTGACTTGCCGCCGGGCGCGCCGCCCTTCAATGACGAAAACATAATCATGCTGTCGGCCATCGCAAAAGTCGCGGCGCCGGGCGAAGGCGCCAGCTTCGATGCTGCAGCGCGCGCCTTCCATACCACCATGGCACAGGCCCGTGATGCGACTACTGCGGCTTCGCAGCTTGCGGGTGCGGCCCGCAATCTGGCTGCCGCGATGTCCAACCATGCCTTCAGCCGTAGCGAGACCTTCGCGGCGCTGGATGCGGTGCTGAGCGGGGCGGCTTCCCGCTACACCGATTACCAAGGCGGCGTCCAGGCTGTGATGGCTGCCGACACTTTGCTCAATTCGCTGGTGGCGCAGGCCCATGTCAATCGCGCCAGCGCCGAAGATCTGCAGCCACAGATCAACAAGCTTTATGCCGAGGTGCATGACACCAATGCCTGGCACCCAGTGGAATTTCGCGCCGCGATCCGGCAATTGGCTGGCGCGGTAGGGAGACTGAAGTGATTGCGCGTATCCGTCCGCTGCTGAGCGTCGCATTGAGCGGACTTTTGGTGTTGAGCGCCTGCGGAAAAAATGATGGCAGCGCCAGCTCCAATACCAGCGCGACCAATTCCACGCCCAGCCTGGCCACCGTCACTGGCAGCACTGCCGCGGTGACCAACGCCACCGCCACCACGACCGTGCCGGCCAGTGTGTTCAACGTACCGGACACGCAAAGCCTCAGCGGCGGCGATGTGCAGAAGATCATTTCGCGGGGCGTGGCCGAAGCTGCCGCGCAAGGTAAGCCCGCTTATATCGCTGTTGTGGACCGTGTCGGCAATGTGCTGGCGGTCTACAAGATGGCTGGTGCGCCTGATAACGCCACCTTGCGAGCCGCGCCCAATCCGGCCAGCAACACCGACTTGGAAGGCGTTTCGGTTCCCGCCGCGGCCGGTGCCATCTCCAAGGCCATTACTGGCGCCTATCTGTCCAGCGGCGGCAATGCCTTCTCCACCCGCACGGCCAGCGAGATCGTGCAGCAATTCTTCCCGCCCACGGCTGTGATCACGCCTGGCCTGGAAGGCGGCCCGCTGTTCGGCGTGCAGTTCAGCCAGCTTCCATGTTCGGATCTTTCGGGGCGCTTCAAGCCGACCGGCGGCTCCGGGGCTTTCATCGGCCCCAAGCGCTCGCCGCTGGGTCTGTCGGCCGATCCCGGCGGCTTTCCCCTCTACAAGAACGGCGTGCTGGTGGGCGGCGTCGGCGTGATGGCCGATGGCGATTACGGTTTCGACGCCGACGTGTCCAATGTCGACAATGATATCGAGGAAAATATCGCCCTGGCCGCGACCACCGACTATGCGGCGCCCTCCAGCATCACCGCTGACCGTGTTTCCCTGGACGGCATCCTGCTGCGCTACAGCGACGCAAGTACCTCCACCCTGAAGTCAAGCCCCGCTTCGGCGGCCGGCTTTACCAATTCGGCCGCGGTCGGAACTTTGCAGGTTATTACCGGCTATACCAACGGTACCATCATCGATGGTCAGGTCTATGGCACCGAGGCTTCGGGTATCCGCAAGGCGTCATCCGCCGAGTTCAACAACCTGGATGCCTTCGTCCTGACCAATGGTGCGGGTAACAACCGCTATCCCACCATCGGCGGCAGTGACGGCGCCGATGTCGGAACCCCGCTCAGCGGCACCGAAACTGGCGCAATATTGGAAGAAGCCTTCAAGATCATGTCGCGCGCTCGCGCCGCCATCCGCCAGCCGCTGGACAGCCGCGCCCAGGTCTCGATTTCGGTGGTGGATACGCGCGGCAAGATCCTGGGCGTGGTGCGCGCGCCCGACGCGCCCATCTTCGGCATCGACGTCTCGCTACAGAAGGCTCGCACCGCGGCCTTCTTCTCCAGCAAGAATGCGGCGTCCGACCTTAATGGCGATCCCAGCAGCGATGTGAGGACCTTCATTCCGGCGGCCCGCACCTTCCTGAACGATACAACCGCCTTCACCGGGGCCACCGCTTTTTCCTCGCGCGCGATCGGCAACCTGGCGCGGCCCTTCTTCCCTGACGGCCAGTTCAACAATCCCAACGGTCCCTTCTCGCGACCTATCGCCAAGTGGAGCCCGCTCTCCACCGGCCTGCAGTCGGCACTGGTTCTGACCAACCTGGTGCAGCATGTGACCTTCGTGAAGGGCGCCTCGGCCACCGACACGCCGTCGCGCTGTAGCTTCATTCCGGACTCCGGGCCCGGCATCAACCGTCTACAGAACGGGATCCAGATTTTCTCCGGCGGCGTGCCGATCTATCGCGGCAGCCAGATGGTGGGCGCGGTCGGCACTTCGGGTGATGGCATCGATCAAGACGACATGATTTCGTTCCTGGGCGTGTATAACGGCGGCCAGCGTGTTTCCGGCCTCGGCGAGGCGTCCAACTTCATCCGCTCCGACAATGTGGTCATCCAGATCAGCGGCAACTCGGTACGCCTGCGATATGTCAATTGTCCGTTCGCGCCCTTCCTGGGCACGACCGAACAGAATGTGTGTCAGAGCAAATGAGAAAACTCCGCCCAGTTCTTTTGACGGCTTTTTTTACCACTTCGCTGCTGGCGGCGGTGCCTGCTTTGGCGCAGGGGCAGGCCAAGCCCGAGGTGTCCAGGCCTGATGTGGCCCAATCTGTTGCGCCGAATTCCATTGCCCAACAAGTCGTGGCTGCTACGCCCGACACCGCGAGCGCTGCCAGGTTGCGCGCCGCCGAGAAGCTGCAGGCCCCGCCGGCGCTGGTATACGATCCTATTCGAAAGCAGGTGCACCTGGCCCAGAACGACCAGGTGCCGGTGACGCAGGACTCCACCGAGGGCCGCGACATTCCCGGTCGTCTGCGTAATTACGAAAAGTCTTTGCTGCAGGACAATCCGGGCGCGGTGATCGCGCCGCCACCCGAATCTTTCCCTACCGAAAACTGGGTTCCGGTTCCCGACCGCTGGCGCATCGTGGATGCGCTGGGTGTGGGTGGACAGTGGTGGGATCCATACAACCAGAACGTTATCAAGGGCGATCGCCCCATCCTTGGCACCGATGACTGGTTTCTGGACCTGACCGGCGTGTCCGACAGCGTGGCGGAGCTGCGCTCCTTCCCCACACCGGTCAGCATCCAGACCAGCCAGCGTCCCGGCAGCCTGGACGTGTTCGGCCAGGCCGACAGCAGCGTCTATGTCCAGACCTTCATCGCCGGCGCCGACATCTACAAGGGCTCCACCGCCTTCAAGCCGCCGGAAATAGAATTCCGCTTCGCCGTGGCGATGAACGTAAACTATGCCATGGTGTCCGAGCGGCGTGTGCTGTCGGTGGATCCGGCCCAGCCCACCCATCGTCTCGACGGGCTAGTGGGCTTGCAGGAAGCCTTCCTAGATTATCACATCCGCAATGTGGATGACCGCTACGACTTCGATTCTGTCCGTATTGGTATCCAGCCTTTCACCTCCGACTTCCGCGGCTTCCTGTTCCAGGACAACCAGCTTGGTGTGCGTCTGTTCGGCGACCGCGAGAACAACCGCTATCAGTACAATTTGGGTTTCTTCGCGCGGCTGGAGAAAGACACAAATTCGGGCCTGAACGACATCACCCAGATGGTCCGAAACGACTATGTCGCCGTAGCCAACGTGTATGCCCAGGATCTGCCGGTGCCCGGCTTCACTTCCGAGCTGACGGCCGTCTACAATATGAACCGCGAAGCCAGAGACATCCACACCGACTTCAATGGATTCCCCGCGCGTCCCGCGCTGTTGGGCGACATCCGGCCCCGCGACTACGACGCGGTTTATCTCGGTTATTCCGGTGATGGCCATTGGGGCGACATCAACCTGACCGTCACCGGCTACGGCGTACTGGGCCAGGATCGCAACAGCTTCTTCACCGGCCGCTCGGCGGACATTTCCGGCTACTTCCTGGCAGCCGAACCGTCGATGGATTTCGACTGGATCCGTGTGCGGCTGTCGGTGCTCTATGCCTCGGGCGACGACAATCC
>JAPLPI010000153.1 GCA_026400305.1 Alphaproteobacteria bacterium
GCCGTGAGGAAGGCTGAAAGGCCGAACGGCCCGCCGATGCGGGTGGCCAGGTTGCCGTCGAACATGCCGGTGCCCGACAGCCAGCTGGCCAGAAGCATCAGCAAGGTGATCGCCACCCAGCGCGGCGCGGCGTGACCGATCAATACGGCAAGGCCGCCGGTGATCAGCGCGGCAGCAGCGATCAGCGCGCCTACCGCCGTGATGAAAATCGCCAGCTGACGGTTGTGCGAGGACAGCGCCGGCTCGGTCCATGCGCCGATGGCAGGCGGAGAATCGGCGGAGCCGACGCGGATGGCAAGCCCCACGGTCGAAACCGGCGGTACGATCACGCGCCAGGCACGGCGGCCGTAGGCGCTCGCGGTTTCCACCACGGTGCCGGAATCGGAACTGGCCACCGCCAGGATCGCGGGTCGCGTGCGGCGCGGCAGCAAGGAAAGTGCGGCGCGCGGTGGTTGGCCCGCCAGCAGCACGCGGGTGGCGGGACGCACCGTGTCATTGGAGACCTGCACGATGTACCAGCGAGAGCCGTCATCCTCGGCGCCGCCCGGCGCCTTGTAGGGCAACAGCGCCGATTTCAGTTCCAACACATTTTCGGTCTTGCCGAAATTGACCTGCGGCGCCTGATTTTCCTGGGACGCGGGCTTGGCGACGGGCGGCGCGGCAAGCGCAGGCCCCCCCGCCAGAAGCACAAAGCAGGCAAAAACTATGCGGCGAAATTTGTTCATGAATCCTGTGTCGCCGAGCGCGCGCTAACCTAGCTGCGCTTCTTCCTTCAGCAAAGCAAATAGCAGGTGATCGGCCCATTCCCCGTTGATCAACAGGTAACGGCGGGCCAGCCCTTCCTGGCGGAACCCGCAGCGGGCCAGCAGATTCTGCGAGGCCAGGTTGCCGGTCAGACAGGCCGCCTCGATCCGGTGCAGCCCCAGAGTACGGAAGGCGAAAGGCACCAGCGCCTTCAACGCCCTGGTCATGTGGCCCTGATTGGAAAATTTCGATCCCACCCAATAACCAAGCGTGCAGCATTGGGTAACGCCGCGCCGCACGTTGGACAGGGTGCAGCCGCCCAGCAGCGCATCATCGCTGGCGCGCATCACAAAGAAGACATAGGCCGAATCCAGTCGAGTCTCTTTCTGATAGCGCTTGATGCGGCGGCGAAAGGCACCCCGCGACAGCTCGTCATCGGCCCAGACCGGTTCCCAGGGCATGAGGAACTCGCGACTTTCGGCACGCAGCTTGCTCCAAACCGGATAATCTGCGATGCGCGGATAGCGCAGATAGATGCCCTGCCCGTGGATGACCGGCTGCTGGCCGCCCGGAAAGGTGAGCCCGCGCATGAAGGCGATGGGGCTGGTCTTTGCGAAAGCGGCCTTAACCATTACTCCGCCGCGTCAGCCAAGTGAGCCCCAAAGCGGCGCGCGAAAGCAACATGGGGTTCTAGTTTCTGGATCGGACCAATGCCCGCAATTGTGGGGCTTCCCGCCTGCATCACATGGCGGCATAGCGCTTCACCGTCGCGGCATCGATGGCATCCAGCTGCGCCACGATTTCCGCCGCCGGCTGAACCCGGCCCAACGAAAAGAGCTGGCCGGCGATGTGTTCGGCGCGGGTCCCCGGCCGCTCCATGCCCATCAGCAGCGAGACCTTCAGCTGGGCGCGGGCGCGTTGCACTTCTGCCTCGGTCAGGTTGCCGGCAATGGCATCCATCTCGCCGGCGATGACGGCAGAGATTTCCGCCGCTTCACTTTCGCCGGTGCCAGCATAGACACCCAGAAAGCCGCTGTCCTGGAAGCCGCTGGAGAAGGCATAGATGGAATAGCAAAGACCACGCTTCTCGCGCGCTTCCTGGAACAGGCGCGAAGAGGTGCCCCCGCCCAGCGCGGTGGCATAGACCTGTGCCACGAAATAATCGGGATCGGCGTTAGACAGACCGGGAAAGGCGAACACTACATGGGCCTGTTCCAGGTCCGAGACTTCGCGGAAGTCGCCGCCGATATAACGGGACGGCGCGCAATCCGGCACGGCGCCCTTGTTCAGACCGCTACACTTTTCCTTGGCCAGCGCCACGATTTGCGAATGCTGGACCGCGCCGGACGCGATCAACGTCATGCCGTCCAGGCGATAGTGCGAGGCCATGTAAGACTTGAGCATGTCGCGGTTGAAGGCGTTGACCGTGGATTCTTCGCCCAGGATCGGCCAGCCCAGCGGCTGGTCCTTGAAAATGGCCGACTGCAGATGATCGAACACGATGTCATCGGGGGTATCGCGCGCCTGCCCCAGTTCCTGCAACACCACCTGGCGCTCGCGCTCCAGTTCGGCCGGTTCGAAGGTCGGGTTGGTCAGGATGTCGCCGATCATGTCCAGCGCCAGCGGCACATCAGCCTTTAGAACACGAGCATGGAAAGCGGTCTGCTCGCGGCTGGTATAGGCGTTGAGCACGCCGCCAACGGCTTCGATCTCCTCGGCGATGGCGCGGGCGCTGCGGGTGGCGGTGCCCTTGAACGCCATATGCTCGAGCATGTGGGAGGCGCCCATTTGTGCCGGGTCTTCATTGCGGCTGCCGGTGTTCACCCAGATGCCCAACGCAGCGCTTTCAAGCCCCGACATCGGGTCAGAAACTACCGTCAAGCCATTGTTAAGTATAGATATTTCCAATGTCATAGCCTCAGTCTATTGGAGATGAACTTACGAAGCAAAGACAGGTCATTGGGCAGAACATCCAGCTTTTCGGGCAAGTCTATGACCTTCCTGAGGCCATCGGGCATGGCCGGATTGCGGCCGATGGCGCGTACCACCGCATCGGGAAACTTGGCCGCGTGCGCGGTGGAAAGAATGACGATCGGCGTGGCCGAGGTGGGAATGCGGCGAGCGGCGTGCACGGCCACGGCGGTATGGGGGTCGATCACCTGCCTGGTCTCGGCGGCCACCGCCTTGATGGTGGCGATGGTGTCGTCATCGTTGCAGGCATAGGCGCTGTAGCGGGCGCGCAAGTTTTCCAGAACCGGCGCCGGCAGCACCAGCCTACGGTTGCGCGCGAAGTCGGACATGGCGGCGGCCACCCAGTCGCCGTCGCGGCCACAGGCTTCGAACAGGGCGCGTTCGAAGTTGGACGCCACCTGGATATCCATGGACGGGCTCAATGTGGCGTGTGACGCACCCGAGGCATAGACGCCTTCGTTCAGCGCGCGTGCCATGATGTCATTGGCGTTGGTGGCGATCACCAGGCGCGCCACGTTCAGGCCCATGCGCTGGGCGGCTTCGCCGGCAAACACGTCGCCAAAATTGCCGGTCGGCACCACAAAGGTGGCGGGCTTGCCCAGCGCCGCCGTGGCAGTGAAGTAATAGACCGACTGGGCCACAATGCGGGCGAAGTTGATCGAATTGACCGCGGTCAGGCCGATCTGGTGCGCAAATTCGGTCTGCGCAAACAGGTCCTTCACCAGGCCCTGCGCATCGTCGAAGCTGCCTTCCAGCGCGATGTTGTGGACGTTGGCGTGCGGGCTGGTCGTCATCTGCTTGCGCTGCACCTCGCTGACGCGGCCCTTCGGGTGCATCACGAAGACTTCGATATTGGGCAGACCGCCCAGCGCCGCGATGGCGGCTGCACCGGTATCGCCGCTGGTGGCGGCGACGATGGTGACCTTACCGCCACGCCGTGTCAGCGCGCGGGCGAACAGCCGGCCCAGGATCTGCAGCGCAATGTCCTTGAAGGCGAAGGTGGGGCCGTGGAACAGCTCCAGCAGATACTGGCTGTCGTTCGAGGACGGCGCGATGGGGCGCAGCGGCGCGATGGCCGCCGATTCAAAGCCGGCATAGGCGGCTTCGATGTCGGCCTTCAGTTCGTCGTGCGTGAAGGACGCGCCGGCAAAGCGCGACAGCACCTCATAGGCCACCGCCTGGTAAGGCTTGCCCGCAAAGGCGGCGATTTCAGCGGCGCAGAGCTGCGGCCAGCTTTCGGGCAGGTACAGGCCGCCGTCCGGCGCCAGGCCGGCCAGGAGAACATCGGAAAAGGAAGCGCGGGGCGACTGCCCCCGTGTGGAAATGAACTGCATAGCCAAGGGTTTATAGGACCGGATACGCAGCCAAACCACTTAATTGAAGCGGATCCGGCCTCTGGAAATATGATAGGAAAACCAGACACCTAGCAGGCAAATTGCCAGCCCATACCAGGTCACGGCATAGGACAGATGCTGGTTGCGGAAGCTAACCACCGTCTGCCCGCCCCTGGGCCAGCCGCCGGGGTTGGGGGTGCTGTCGGCCTCGATCACCACCGGCGCGGCCAGGCTCAGGTGATCGGCGGCGGAGATGCCCTTCAGGTCGCGCGAATACCAGATGCGATGCACCGGATCGGGCGCGGGGGTAAAGGCGCCGGGTGCATCGGGCACCCGCCACACGCCGGTCACCTTGGTGCGGCCGGCGATGTTGCCGGCGAAGCGGGTCGCGGGATCGAGCTCGTCCTTCGCCACCTCGCCGCGGTCCACGATCAGCGCACGGCCGCCCTCGGTGATGAACGGCGTCAGCACATGATAGACCGGATCACCGGCATCGGTGGTGAAGACATACGACTCATGGGCATGATCGAAACGACCATCAAGCGTGACGCGGCGATATTGGGCTTTGTCAGGCGGCATCACCTTGATCACGCCCAGCGGTACCGGCGCGGCCGCCATGTGGTTTTTCACCCGCGCGATCAGCGCCAGCTTCCACTGCAACCGCTCAAGCTGCCAGGAGCCCAGCCCGCACAGGATCGCAAAAAGGAGGGCGCAGGCGATAGTCAGTCCGGGATAAGGACGAAAGGTCATTCGACCAGCCTCATTCTACAAGCTGGCCCTCGCCGGCCTTGTGCCTGTATTGCAGCACCAAAAGCGCCGACTTGGACAGGCGCAGGAAGATCGCGGTCAGAAAACATATAAGCGGCAGCCACAGCGCGGCATGGACCCACAGCGGCGGCTGGAAGCGGAACTCCACCCACAGCGCCAGTCCGCAAACGATGGCGCCCACGATCAGGGTGCCGAACACCATCGGCCCGTCGCCGGAATCGAACATGGCGTAATCCAGGTCGCAGGCCGGGCACTGTTTTTTCAGTGCGATATA
>JAPLPI010000189.1 GCA_026400305.1 Alphaproteobacteria bacterium
CCCAGGGCTGCTTCATGAAATTCTCGAGATCGGCTTCGTTGATGTTGAACGAGATGATCGAAGCGTGCCCCTTGGTCTCGCGCAGGATGCGGACGGCGGCGTCCACCGGGTCCATCTTCCATTCCCTGGCGATGACATTGAGATATTTGCCGGTAAAAGACCGGGGCGGCGCCGGCGCCACCTTGTCGACATCGGAAATGGCGGCTGACATCAGGATCGCCTGCGCCCCGCCGCGCCGGTTCAGGTTCTGGGCCATCTCGGCCTTGATTTTTGGCATCAGCGCCGGATCATCGAACCGCCTCAGCATGGCCGGCGCACCGCCGTCGGAAGCCCAGCGTGGGACGAGCGCCGCATCCAGACCCGTGTTGGAGGCTAGCCAGGGATAATTGTTGGCGGTGACGTTCTGGCCCGATGCGCGGGCCTGTTCGATCAGCTTGATGACGTCAGTGGATTTTCCCCACACGTCATGGCCCAGCGCCTTGATGTGCGAGAAATGCACTGGGATGCCACCTTCGCGGCCGATCTGCAGCACTTCCCTGGTGGAGGCAATCAGCCCGATGGAATAGGAGGACTCGTCGCGCTGGTGGGTATCATAGACGCCGCCGCGCTTTCCCGCTTCCCTGGCCAGCGCAACCACTTCATCGGTCCTGGCGAAATTCTGCGGCGCATAGAAGAGCCCGCCGGACAGGCCGATAGCGCCTTCGCACATACCCTTGACCACCAGCGCCTGCTCCTTGGACAGTTCTTCGGGCGTGGGGGCACGCGCCGCATCCCCGATCACCTGTTTGCGGACATTGCCGAAGCCGACATAAGACACAACGTTGGTGCCGATGCCGCCGGCGCTGTACCTGGCGAACTTGGCCTTGAGGTCCGGGGTGCCGTTGCCGTCTACGCCAATGAACACGGTGGAGACGCCCTGCATGGTCCAGGCGGGATTTGCGCGCTGGGACTTGTCGGGCGCATCGACAAAGCGGTCGGCATGGGTATGGGCGTCGATCAGCCCGGGCGAGACAATCATACCCTTGGCATCGATGGTGCGCCGGGCGCCCATCGATGCCTTGGGTCCCACATAGACGACCTTGTCGCCGCTGATCGCTACATCGCCGGTAAAGGGCTTGGCGGTGGAGCCGTCATAGACCGTGCCGCCGGTGATCAGCACATCGGCCTGGCTGGCCTGCCCCAGGGCCGAGCCGGTCAGCGTCAGTGCCGAAGACAGCATCAGGCCAGCGGCCAAGCATGATTGGATTTTCATCGACTTCCCCCGTTTATCCCCGGGAAGTCTGGTTGCGGGCACGGGGGGCGTCAATGCCCGCCCGTGGCGCCGGCCCGCCATTATTGGTATTTCAGAGCCCAAATCCGCGATTACAAACAAGGACCCGTCATGAAACTCGATACCAGCGCCTGCGGCGTATATTCCATTGCCCCCACGCCCTTCCTGGAGGACGGCGCCATCGACTGGACCTCGGTCGACCGCATGACCGACTTCTATTTCGAGGCCGGCTGCAACGGCTTCACCATCTTGGGCGTGCTGGGCGAAGCTTCCAAGATGGATGCCGAAGAAGCCCTGGCGCTCGCCAGCCGCGTGATCAAGCGCGCGAACGGCAAGCCAATCATCGTGGGCGTCTCAGCCTCCGGCTTTGCCGCCATGCGCTCCCTGTCGCGCAAGGTGATGGACATGGGCGCGGCCGCGGTGATGATCGCCCCCGGCGCGGGCCTGAAGACCGACGACCAGATCACCGGCTATTTCCGCAATGCCGTGGAAGCCATCGGGAGCGATGTGCCTTGGGTTCTGCAGGACTATCCCCACTCCACCGGCGTCACCATGTCCAATGGCGTGGTGAAGAAAGTAGTAACGGAAAATCCTTCGCTGGCGATCCTCAAGCATGAGGATTGGCCGGGGCTGGACAAGATCACCACCCTGCGCGGCTGGGAGAAGGACGGCTCGATGCGCAAGATCTCCATCCTGATCGGCAACAACGGCCTGTTCTTCGATTTCGAGCTGGACCGCGGCGTGGACGGCGCCAATACCGGCTATGCCTTCCCCGACATGCTGGTGTAGATGGTCAGGCTGAACGAGGCGGGCAAACGCGACGAAGCGCATGACCTGTTAGACGCCCACCTGCCGCTGCTGCGCTATGACCACCAACCCGGCGTGGGGCTGGCGGTGCGCAAATATGTGCTGCAGAAGCGCGGCGTCATCTCCACCGCGGCGATGCGCAAGCCCGCGCCCGCCTTCTCGTCCGAGACCCGCGGCGAAGTGGATTACCTGATGGCGCGACTGGCCAAACACGATCTGCGCGCCAAGGTCTGATCAGCGGGCGCGGTGGACCTTGTACATGCGCTGCTGGCCATCCACCGTCATGGTGTAGGTGTTCATCGCGTCGGGTGAGATGGTCACGCGTGTGTTAGGGCCGACCCTGCCGAAATGGGCGGGATGGTGCGCCTCATCCTCGTCATTCTGTTCCCACACTTGGCCATCGGCCAGGATAACGGTAAAGGCGCCGCTGTGGTCCAAGGTGAAGGACTGCATCGGGACACTGCGCACGATGGGCTTGATGTCGTTGAACACACCGTTCAACAACCCGTCGCGGCGGCGCGGCATGGGCGGCGGACCGGACGGCACGGGCGCCGGCACAATGGCGCGCGGCGGCGGCACATAATCCATCGGAGGTGCGGGGCGCGGGGCGACCTGCTTGCCGCCGGCAAGACCCAGCACAGCGCGCATGGGCGCGGCGGCGCCGTAATAACAATCCAGCCAGGGACGGTCGCCGGCCACGCGGTTGCAACCGGCGGCGCCAGTCATCACATCATCGCGGGCGGATTCATCACGCGGCACGCCACCGGCGAGCGGCACCGCCGCCAGCTTGACCTGGGCGGGCAGTGCTGGCGGCATGCCCAACGCGGCACGCACCGGCTGGGCGGCGCCGTAATAGCAATCCAGCCATTGATGGGAATCGGCAATCACCGCGCAACGGAAGGCACCGGACAGCGCCTCGTCGCGCGGACGGGCCTGGGCGGGCGCGGCGAGGCCCACGCAAACCGGCACCAAAAGCCACCACAAATGACGCATACGCACTCCCTTGCCCCCGTGGCGGCAATAACCAGCCGCCTTGGCGAAATTGAAACAAAATCAGGCGCCTAGAGAAAGTTACCAGGGGAAAGCATGCCCTGATAGACCATCTCAATGGCCGTACGGAAACCGTCCGTATCGAACAGCGGACTGGACAGGCGATTGTGCGCCAGCTGCGCCTTTACCTGCGCCAGGCGGGCGGGATCACGCGCCAGCGCCAGTGCCAAGGCTTCGTACGCTTCCAGACTCGGCGCCACCAACTCGGGCAGGCCGATGGCGGTGAGCAAACTGGCCGCCACCCGCCCAGCGAACTGATTGCCCAAAACGGTGACCAGCGGCAGGCCGGCCCACAGCGCATCGCTGGCGGTTGTATGGGCATTGTAAGGCAGCGTATCCACAAACAGGTCCGCAAGCCGGTGGCGCGCCAGATGCGCCGCCGGCTCGGTGCGCGGCGCGAACACCAGCCGCGCCGGATCGATGCCATGCGCCGTCGCGGCCTTGCGCAAATGCCCGCGCGCGGTGTCGTTATCGTCCAGCAGCCACAACACACTGCCCGGCACGGACGCCAGTAACCGCATCCAGATGGCGAATATCCGCGGCGTGATCTTCCAGGCGGCATTGAAGCAGCAGAAGACAAAACCGCTTGCCGTCAACCCGGCCTCGGCGCGCGACGGCGTGTTTTCAGCCATGACGCGGCTGGAATCATTGACCTGGTAGCAATGCGGCAGGTGGATGATTTTCTCGCTGTAGAAAGGCTGATCGCTGAGTGGCAGCGCGATGGCGTCGGGCGGTGCGCCAGGATACCAGGGCGCGCGCCTTCGGTATGGCCCTTCAGGTCCACCGCAATGTCGATTTCCCGCTCGCGCAACAGCCGCGCCACCTGCGCGTCATCCTGGGCGCGAACGTCCTCGAACCGGTCAAAGGCCTTGATCAGCCGTGCGCGGATCGCGCTGCCATCGTCCCGGCTGAAAGAAATTCCGATGATCTCGAAGCGGCTGCGATCATGCCGCTCGATCAGACCAGCGATCAGCGCGGCGGTGGCATGCTGGTGGAAATCCGACGACAGATAGGCGACGCGGATACGATCGTGGCCATAGCATTCGCCGTTCCATAACGGCGCGGCCGGCATGGGGACTTGGTCAGCGACAAAAGCCTCGCTGCAGGCCCGCCGCAGCGCGCCATCGTCGCAAAAGGGCATGAAGGTCAGCGGCGCGATCACCGCGCTGGCGTCCTGCACGGCGGCGGTCACCTGCGCGCGGCACTCGTCCCAGCGCGCCAGGTCGGCCCCGCCCAGCACGGCACTGGCGATGCCGCCCAGCACATAGGGATGAGCCTGCGCAATGCTGCGCGCCTGTTCGAAAGCGGCGAAGGCTTCGTCATAACGATCCAGTTTTAGCAACACCGTACCGCGGTTGAAGGCCGCGCCGAAGCGGGCGGGGTTGAGCGCCAGCGCATTGGCGTAGCTGTCCAGCGCATCCTTGAACCGCTCCAGCAGCCACAGCGCGGTGCCGCGGCGGAACCAGGCCTCGTCATAGCCGGGCGAGCTCCCGAGCAGTTGCTCATAGGCGGCGAGCGCGGTGTCGAACGCGCCTAATTCCAGGAACAGGTTGCCGCGATAGAGAAGACTGATGACGTTGCCCAGAGCCTCTGCCGCACGGCCTTGGCTCAGGCGGATCTCGCCAATCATGGCGCGCGCCGCAAGATCAGTGCCATGCAGTTCGAGGATGCGGCGGCATAGTTTTTCCGCTTCGTCCCACTGCCCCGCTGCATACAGATTCCCCGCCTTGGCGCGCAGCTTTTCAATCTTAAGGGCGTTGCTCATCCGGCCCCGTAAAACGACAATAAGTCATTTATATTACTATATTTATTCCAAAATCAGCTTGGCGTTGAAGGCGATGCAAAGCCGCTCCCCCTCGCCCTGAAACGCCGATACCGAATGCTCCAGCCAGGAAGGAAACAGATACATGTCACCGGGAACGGGCGCCACGCGATGGCGGTTCACCTGATAAGGCAGCTGGATCATGGTGGCGCGGGCGCGCGGATCATAAAAGGAAATCTTGCCGGTATCGCCCGGCTCCAGCGCCGACGGCGGCGCGCTGACATAATAGACGCCACTGACATTGGCGCCCGGATGGACATGCAGGCCCTGAGTGTGGCCCGCTTTGTACGACACCGCCCAGCCCCAGAGAATAAAGTCCACCTTTGCGGGTGGACGCTGCAATTCCTGGCGCAGCACATGGCTGGCATATTCCTGCACCGCCTGGAGGATATGAGGCTTGAGCGCATTGATACCGGGATTGTCGCGCTGCAACAGGTCCTCCTTGGTTTGGAAGCCGCCCTCGGTCGTCGTGCCGGTGGTATTGTTGGGTTCGCTCGCCGCGATCTGCGCCACCAGTGCGGACAACTGCTGGTTGACCTCCTCCATGCCGTCCAGATGACGGTTCAATATAGTGGTGGGGAAAATCGAGATCAGCCGGTCGGTCACGAGGAGCCTTTGTCTTTTGCGGGTCTTGTCTTTGATGCCAGATGATAGAGCAAGAATAAGGGTTTTGCAGCCATGGCTTCAATCCGGCTAGGTAAGGAAGGCAAGGACCATGGCATTGAAATCCTCGGCAAAGCGCTGGTGGATATTGTGCTTGCCGTCTGGGAATATGTGCAGGTGCGAACCGGCGATCCCACGATGGATGGCCTGCGATTGCAGGCCGGGGATCAGCGGGTCCCTGGCGCCGTGCAGCACCAAGGTGGGGCATGCCACCTGGGCCAGCAGCCCGGCATAGAGATCGCCGCCTGCGTTGAACAAGGCTTCCTGCCCAGCGACATAACGGTCCCACAGATCGTCCAGTTCATCGCCATACACAGCGCGCATCACCTGCACGGCGCGCGACGACCAGGCCGAAATCTTGCGGATATCGTTGAGGGCGGCAATTTCCTCCGCCGTCAGGAAGGACTGGCCGCCGAACACCGCCAGCCTGGACAAGCGTTTGGGATGTGTGGCGGCCATGATAGTGGCAATGTTAGCGCCGTCGCTCCAACCGATAACGGCGAAGCGTTCATGCCCCAGCTCCGTCATGACTGCGAACATGTCACCAGCATCCCGGTGGTAGAAATTGGGCGGATATTCGCGCGGCGGCGGGCGCGATTTTCCATAACCGCGCGGGTCCGGCGCAATCACGTCGAAGCGGCGCGCGGCAAACCAGCCAATCTGGTGTTCGAAATCCCCCCGGCCGGTGCCCAGCGCACCGGGGATTAGCAGGAGCGGCGCGCCCTGCCCGGCCCGCTCGAAATGCAGCGCAGGACGGTCAGGCACTATCAGCGCTGCTTGGGCAAAGCGAAGACGTAGACCGCCTGACCAGTTTGGGAACGGTGCACTTCCTGCAGCATGGTGGTGGGCTTCTGCACCGGGCTGCCGCCCTGCGTGCCGGTCGTCACCGCGATGAATTGCTCGCCGCCCACGCTGAAGGTGATGGGGAAACCCTGCACTCCGGTGCCCAACCGCGTATCCCACAAGATCTTGCCGGTCCTGACGTCGAAAGCTTTGAACACGCGGTCGAAGTCGCCGACAAAGCCCAGGCCGCCGGCGGTGGAGATGATGCTGGTCAGGAACGGGGCGCGCTGCTGGAAGGTCCATAGCGGCTTCAAGGTGCGCGCTTCATACGCAGAGATGCGCCCCAGGTTTCCGTTGCTGCCGGGCATTTCATAGAATTGCTGGCCGCCGGCGCCATACATCGCGCAGGTCTGGCTCAGTGGTATCAGAAAAATATCCTCCGGCTGAAAATAGCTGGTGGCAGGCCAGTCATGGCCGCCTTCCGGGCTGGGGCAGGACGCGATCGGCGTGCCCGGCTTTTGGTGGATGATATCGTCGCGGTAGGTAGGACGGCCGGTCTTCTTGTCGAACTTGACCCAGACATTCTGGAAAACTGTCTGCGCCAGATCCAGGAACTTGCCGTTAGTGCGGTCCAGCTTCCACAGAATGCCGGTCTTGCCGACTTCCAAAACGACCTTCTGGTCGCCGTGATCGATCAGCACGCGCTCATAGACCTCGTCCAGATCCAGCGATTCGCCCGGCGCGTTCTGATAGTACCACTGCAGCTTGCCGGTATCGGGATTGAGCGCCAGTGTGCTGTTGGAAAACAGCGCATCGCCATCGGTGCCGCGCTCGTCGCGGCGCGAGGGCTTGGCCTGGCCGGTGCCCCAATAGGTCAGGTTGAGTTCGGGATCATAGGAGCCGGTGATCCAGGCATCGGCGCCCGCGCGCTTGTCGTCGGGCAGGTTGCCCCATGT
>JAPLPI010000325.1 GCA_026400305.1 Alphaproteobacteria bacterium
TTTCCTCCACGTCCAGGACCCCGCCGCCGGCCCGGAAACGCCAGCCCTCGCCGCCAGGCAGCTTGAGCAGGATGCCGCCCCCGTCCAGGCGTGAAACCCGAACATCGGGATGGATATGGAATCGCACCGTGAAGCTGCACGGCCCCGGCGCCACGTCTTCCACCGGCACCAGTCGGTCACACCCCGTGACCATCAGGCCCTGGGGCGACATGGTGATCTGGCGCTCGTGCCGGACACCGAAGGCTGCGGCATAGGCATCGTGCATCGCCTCAACCGTCCAGCCCTGGGCAGTCTCGACCCGGCTCGACAGCGGCTCGTGCGGGCCGCCCGTCAGGCGCGGTCCCAGCAGCTCGCGGGCCAGGCCTGTGGGCAGGATCTGGGCGCTGGAAGTATCGGCCAGGGTCAGAGTCGAGTGGGCGGCGGTTGCCCGCAGCGCCCAGTTCCAAGTCTGGTGCGTCAGCCCCCCGGCGCCACAATTAACCACGATGCGGTCCTTGCCGCTCGACAGTTCGAAGGCGCAGGCCCCGGCATGCGCCTCCAGCGCAAACGGTCCGTCTGGGGTCTTGCCACAATCCAGCAGGCACAAGGTGCGGCCCGCCGTCAGCCGCTGATAGGCACTGTGTCGGGCATGGTGAAAGGGTTGGCCGCGCACGTCATCGCGCGCCAGCAGCGCCGCGATCATGCGTGGATCACCCTCCGCCCCGCCATTGAACAGCGCCAACGCGCCATCGCCATGACGGAAGAAGCGCAGCATCGGCGCCATGCGGTCATGGGCGTTGCGCAACGCATGCGGCGGCTCCTCGCCCACCGCGCTGAGGGATTCCAAAATCATGATGATATGGCGATAGGCAGCCATCAACTGTTCCGGCGAACGGCTGACATGGCCGCCATCGGGCAAAATCTGACGCTCGATCTCTTCTTCCAGCCGGGATAGGCCAGTCTCCCGCCGCTTGGGACTGTCATACAGGCACAGACCTGACAGCGCCAGAACAGCAGCCGCTTCTAGCCGCGGCAAGCCGTCGGGCGCTTCGCGCGAGGTGCGTTCCAGCATCCGGCACTGTTCGCGCAAGGAGACAAACAGGCGCGAGCGCCAAATCATCTCGGAATTCAGAAGCACCAGCCGCCCGTGGGTGAAAATGGCGGCAAGCCGCCGCGCCATGATGTGCGGCAGCCAGGCGGGCTCGGAATAGGCACTGTGACGCTTGACCCATTGGCCGATCAGGTTGGTGGCCAGCTTGCGCGCACTCTCGCCGCCGGCATTTGACAGCGCCGGCAGCCAGGCGAAGCTGTGCAGCGCCATTTCCCAGGCGACGTTCGGCGGCTTGAGATCGAACACCGACACGCCATCGGGCACATCCACCGACACGCCATAGAAACGGAAGCGGCCGCGCAGCAGGCTTTCGGCTTCTTCCAGCCGGCGCGGCGCCGCATCCCAGGGATGAAACACGACATGATCGGCTAGCGGGCCCTTGAGCAGACGGCGGTAGAACCAATTGCGCCACCACCAGACGCGCAAGGGCGTGGCCGCGCGGCGCAAGCCTGCGCGGATCAGTTCCGGCAGGAGCGGCAGGAGCTGCTGCACCTGCACGTCAGCCCCTCAGCGCTTGGATATTTGCGGCATATTGCGACGGGCCGCCCTGGAACACTGCAGTGCCTGCCACCAGCACTGTGGCGCCGGCGGCGATGGCGCGTTTCGCCGTCTGGGGTGTAATGCCGCCATCCACTTCCAGCGCGATGTCGCGGCCGGTGGCATCGATGCGCTTGCGCGCGGCTTCGATTTTCTTGAGCTGGCTTTCGATGAATCTCTGGCCGCCAAAACCGGGATTGACGCTCATGACCAATATCAGGTCGACCAGGTCCATCAGGTTATCCAGCGCATCCACCGGCGTGCCGGGATTGAGCACCACGCCCGCCTTCTTTCCCAGCTTGCGGATGTGCTGAAGGGTGCGATGAACATGCGGGCCGGCTTCGGGATGAACGGTCAGGCCATCGGCCCCCGCCTCCGCAAAGGCGTCTAGATACGGGTCCACTGGCGAGATCATCAGGTGCACGTCGAAGGGCTTCTTGGCATGGGGCCGCAGCGCCTTCACCACCAGGGGGCCGATGGTGATGTTGGGGACAAAGTGACCGTCCATCACATCGACATGAATCCAGTCGGCGCCCGCCGCCTCGATGGCCTCGATTTCCGCGCCGAGCTTGGAAAAGTCGGCGGAGAGGATGGACGGCGCGATGCGGACGGGCTGGACCATGGGGGCCTAAGTGCCGGATTCAGCTACAGGCTGCAAGGGCCGGCGGTCCCGCGCCACCGCCAACAGCAGCACCAGGACGGGCAACCAGATCACACGGGACTGGTAGCGGTCATGGGGATTGGAAAAGGTGCCGCAAATGATGGCATTGCCCACCAGCCCCAGCAGCACCAGCGCCGGCAGGCTGGCCTGGTCCCAGGCGCGGCGCAGCCCCGCATGCTGGAGCAGCAAAAGAAGCCCCAGAACCGACATCGCTCCCACCGGCACATGGATCAGGTTCAGGACCTTGAAGCGGATCTTTCCTTGCTGTTGGCGCGCCTTCAGATAGGCGGGCAACTGCGCGGGGATCATACGGCGAAAGTTCGGTGTCACGATGGACAGTTGCGGCTCGATTCCGTCGCCGGTCTTAAATTGCAGGAATTGCAGCAGCGAGTCATAGACCGCGGCGCGCAAATGCATCATCGGATAGCGCTTGAGACTTTCGACGATGATGCGGCTGTCTTCCTGCTGCTGCGCCTTGCTGGTGAAGCCGCCCAGCGCATGAAAGCCGCTGCCCGCCCCCCACAGCCAGCCATTGGCGCTGGTTGCCAGCCGGTTCTTGTATTCGCACAGCCGCCAATTGATATCGCCTTGCGGCGGACAGGTATCCTGCAGCAGCCGTTTGACGACGCCGTCCTGCATCAGGCGAGCAAACACGAACACCGATCCCGACTTGCTGATGAACAGGTTGCCGGTGAGTGCGAAATTGCCCACCACGATGAGGGCGATGCCGGTGAGCAGCCCGATCATTCCGCGTTTCAGGTCGGGCTTTGGCAGGCCCCAGCGTGCCGGCAGCTTGAGCAGCGCCGCGCAAAGCAAAAGCCCGCCGATCAGACCCAGATGCGAGGGATGGCAGGCCACCGCCAGTCCCGTTAGCCCGATGACCCAGCGCAGCCGCGCCTTGCCCAGCCGGGTGGAGCGAAACATCAGCAGCCACGCCCCCAGTATCACCACGGGGGTGAAGATATCAGGCTCGACCTGCCCCACATACCAGGCGATTCCGGTTAGAAGGCTGAGCGCTGCGCCCATCACGATCAGCCCTCGAAGGGTCAGGCCCGGCACTTCGGCGCAGGCCACTTCCAGGATGAGGTAGCTGGTCATCAGCGCCTGCAGCACCACGATCGGCCAAAGGCTGAAATTGCCGCCGACCAGGAACAGCAGCTCGGCATAGACCGGGGCGCGCTCGACCAAGAAGATATGGCCAAGTCCCTCCAGCAGGTAGGCGCCGGTGTCGTAGAATATC
>JAPLPI010000159.1 GCA_026400305.1 Alphaproteobacteria bacterium
AACTCACGGCGGCAGCGCTTTTCTCGCCAGTAATGGCGCCGAACAGAAGCAGGCCCATGGCGCAGATCGCCAAGATCAGTTCGGGCAGCAGAACGAGAAGATCGGCCTGAAGGTTCACCGGCCTGCTCCTTTGTGCAACTCGGCAACGACCTTGGCATGGTCCATCGCCAGTCCAGTCTTGTTGTCGGCAATCAGCTTGGCCACGGCGGGCGTGGTCACATCGGTCACCGGCTTGGGATAGAAGCCCAGCGCAATGGTGATCACCACCAGCGGCGCCAGCAGCGCGATCTCGCGCGCGTTGAGGTCCTGGATGGTCTGCAGGCTCGGCTTGACCAGCGACCCGAAGATGATGCGGCGATACAGGAACAGCGCATAGGCCGCCGACAGGATCACGCCAGTGGCCGAGAAGATCGCCAGCCAGGTATTGTGCAGATAGGCACCCAGCATGGTGAGGAACTCACCGATAAATCCCGAAGTACCCGGCATCCCGACATTGGCCAGGGTGAAGACCATGAAACAGGCGCCATAGAGCGGCATGCGACTGACCAACCCGCCATAGGCGGCGATCTCGCGGGTGTGCATTCGGTCATAGACCACGCCGACGCAGAGGAACAATGCTCCCGAGACAACGCCATGGCTGAGCATCTGGAAGATGCCGCCTTCCACGCCCTGGTGCGTCAGGGTGAAGATGCCAAGCGTGACAAAGCCCATATGCGCCACCGACGAATAGGCGATCAGCTTCTTCATGTCCTCCTGCGCCAGCGCCACCAGCGAGGTGTAGATGATGGCTACGATGCTCATCGTGAACACCAGGGGCGCGAACATCTCAGTCGCGGACGGAAACATGGGCAACGAGAAGCGTAAGAAGCCGTAACCGCCCATCTTCAGCAGGATGCCGGCCAGAATCACCGAACCGGCGGTGGGTGCTTCGACATGCGCGTCAGGCAGCCAGGTATGAACCGGCCACATCGGCATCTTGACCGCGAAGCTGGCGAAGAAGGCAAGCCACAGCCAAGTCTGCATCGCCCTTGGGAAATGCACCCCGTTCAGCAGCACGGCGATGTCGGTGGTGCCAGCGTACCAGTACATGCTCATAATCGCGAGCAGCATCAGAACCGAGCCGATAAAGGTATAGAGGAAGAACTTGAAACTAGCATAGACGCGCCGCTTGCCGCCCCAGATGCCGATGATCAGGAACATCGGGATCAGGCCGGCTTCGAACAGCACATAGAACAGCACCAGGTCGAGGGCGCAGAACACGCCGATCATCATGGTTTCCAGCACCAGGAATGAGATCATGTATTCAGCGACGCGGGTCTCGACGCTTTCCCAACTGGCGGCGATGCAGAAAGGCATCAGGCCCGCGGTCAGCACCACGAACAGCATGGAAATGCCGTCCACGCCCATGTGATAGGAAATTCCGCCGCCCAGCCAGTTGGCCTTCTCGACCATCTGGAAGCCGGGATTGGCATTGTCGAACCCGGCCCACATCACCAGCGACAGCGCGAACACGACGATAGTCGTGCCCAGCGCGATCCAGCGCGCGGATTGGGCCTTGGGCATCGCCAGGATGGCCAACGCACCAAACAGGGGCACGAATGTGACAAGAGAAAGAATGGGAAGGTTCACAGCGCACCTCCCGAGATCTTGAACCAGGTGACCAGGGCCACCACGCCCAGCAGCATCGCCAGGGCATAATGATAGATGTAGCCGGTCTGCAACCGCACCGCGCCGCGCGCCGTGTCCAGCACCCGGGAGGCGATGCCGTCAGGGCCCAGCCCGTCGATCACCGTGCCGTCGCCGCGCTTCCACAAGAAGCGGCCAAGCTTGAGCGCCGGGCGCACGAACAGAAAGTCATACAGCTCGTCGAAGTACCACTTGTTGAACAGGAACAGGTAAAGCATGCCCTGACGGTCGGCGAGCTTCTTGGGCAGCGACGGGTGCAGGATGTAATAATAGCAGGCGATCAGGAAACCGATGATGGTGACGGTCAGCGGCGCCAGCTCGACCCACACCGGCAGCTCGCCTTCCTCGCCGTGACCGACGAACACCGAGGCGCGCCAGAATTCATGGGCGCCTTCACCCACGAAGAAGTGGAAGAAGGCGGCGCCCGCGAACAGCGCGCCCAGCGCCAGGAGGCCCAGCGGCACCAGCATCACCAGCGGCGATTCATGCACTTCTTCCAGCTTGGGCAGATGATGCTGATGAACCTGGGAATGGCCGGTATCTTCCTCGCCCCGCAGCGGCTCGTCATGTAATTCGCCGTGATGGACCTCATGCGGGACCATGTCGGCACCCCGGTAGCGGCCATGGAAGGTCATCAGGAACTGGCGCCAGGAATAGAAGCTGGTCATGCCGGCCGAGACGATCAGCAGCGCGAAGGCGTAGGAGCCGATGCCGCTATGCGCGGCGAAGGTCGAATTTATGATGGCGTCCTTGGAATAGAAGCCGGCCAGGCCGACGCCCAGATAGGGAATGCCCACGCCGGTTAGCGCCAGGTTGCCGATCAGCATCATCGCCCAGGTGAAGGGAATAGCGCTCGCCAGGCCGCCCATTTTCCGCATATCCTGCTCGTGGTGCATGGAATGGATCACCGCGCCGGCGCTTAAGAAAAGCAGCGCCTTGAAGAAGGCGTGGGTGAAAAGATGGAACATGGCGGCGTTGTAGGCCGACACGCCAGCGGCGACGAACATGTAGCCTAGCTGTGAGCAGGTCGAATAGGCAATCACCCGCTTGATGTCGTTCTGGAACAGGCCGACCGAAGCGGCGAAGAAGGCGGTGGTGGCGCCGATGAAGGTGACGAACTCCAGCGCCACGGGCGACAGCTGGAATATGGGTGAGCAACGGCAGACCAGGAACACGCCCGCCGTCACCATGGTGGCGGCATGGATCAGCGCCGACACGGGGGTGGGACCTTCCATGGCGTCCGGCAGCCATGTGTGCAGGCCCAGCTGCGCCGACTTGCCCATAGCGCCCACGAACAAGAGCAGGCACAGGGTGGTCAGGATGTCGACATGGTGTCCGGCGAACTCAAAGCTATTGCCCACGAAATGCGGAGCAGCGGCGAACACCGCGTCGAAGTCCAAGGTGCCGAACACCGCCCAAATGCCGAAAATGCCCAGCGCGAAGCCGAAGTCGCCAACGCGGTTGACGATGAAGGCCTTCATGGCCGCGGCATTGGCGGATGAGCGGGTGTACCAGAAACCGATCAGCAGGTAGGACGCCAGGCCCACGCCTTCCCAGCCGAAGAAGAGCTGCAGGAAGTTGTTGGCCGTCACAAGCATCAGCATAGCGAAGGTGAACAGCGACAGATACGAGAAGAAACGCGGACGATGCGGGTCTTCGTTCATGTAGCCGATGGAATACAGGTGCACCAGCGACGACACGCCCGTCACCACAACCAGCATCACCGCCGTGATCGTGTCGATCCGCACCGTCCAGTCCACCGCAAAGGCGCCGGAATGGATCCAGGGCAGGACAGAAATAATATAGCTATGGCCCTGAATGGCCACATCATAGAACGCCACCCCCGACAGGGCGGCGGCAGCAAACAGGCAGCCCGTGGTCACCAGCTCGCAGACCCGGTTGCCGATGATACGGCCGAACAGCCCCGCAATGACAGAACCGAGAACAGGCAGGAAGACGATCAGAGAGTACATCTCAGCCCTTCATCAGATTGACGTCCTCAACCGCGATGGTGCCGCGGTTGCGGAAATAGACGACCAGGATGGCAAGGCCAATGGCGGCCTCGGCGGCGGCCACGGTAAGGACGAACAGCGCGAACACCTGTCCCACCAGGTCGCCCAGATAAGTCGAGAAGGCGACGAAGTTGATGTTCACCGCCAGCAGGATCAGCTCCACCGACATCAGGATGATGATGATGTTCTTGCGGTTCAGAAAAATGCCCAGCACCCCGATGGTGAACAGGATGGCCGCAACGGTCAGATACTGGGTCAAGCCGATGGTCATCAGGCGCCCTCCCCCGGCTTGAGATCATGCATGTCCACCGCCATGGCGGCGGTGCGCGCATTCTGGACGCTGATCACCTGGCGGCGCACACCGGGACGCGTGCGCAAGGTCAGCACGATGGCGCCGATCATGGCCACCAAAAGCACCAGGCCCGCGATCTGGAAGTAATAAACGTAATCGGTATAGAGGATGCGGCCCAGCGCCTGGGTATTGGTCAGCCCGGCGGGCATGTCATGGGCCTTGGCGGCCACGATGGCGGGCTTCAAGACCCACATGCTGCCGGCCATGACCAGTTCGGCCGCCAGGATCAGCCCCATCAGCGCGCCGAAGGGCAGATATTGCAGGCTGCCGCGCTTCAGTTCGGCGAAGTCGATGTCCAGCATCATCACCACGAACAGGAACAACACGGCGACAGCGCCGACATAGACCACGATCAGGATCATGGCCAGGAACTCCGCCCCCATCAGCACGAACAGACCAGCAGCGTTGAAGAAGCTCAAGATCAGGAACAGCACCGAATGCACGGGATTGCGCGCAGCAATCACCATGACCGCACTGGCGATCAGGATCGCGGCAAAGAAGTAGAAGGCTATCGCTTCAAACATGAGTTTCCCTGCCCCTAACGATAGGGCGCGTCAAGTTCCAGATTGCGGGCAATTTCCCGTTCCCAGCGGTCGCCGTTCGCGAGCAGCCGGCCCTTGTTGTAGTAAAGTTCTTCACGCGTCTCGGTGGAAAATTCGAAGTTCGGTCCTTCCACGATCGCGTCCACCGGGCAGGCTTCCTGACAGAAGCCGCAATAGATGCACTTCACCATGTCGATGTCGTAGCGGGTGGTGCGGCGCGAACCGTCATCGCGCGGCTCCGCCTCGATGGTGATGGCCTGTGCCGGGCAGATCGCTTCGCAAAGCTTGCAGGCGATGCAGCGTTCCTCGCCGTTCGCATAGCGGCGCAGCGCGTGTTCGCCGCGGAAGCGGGGCGACAGTGGGCCCTTCTCGAACGGATAATTCAACGTCGCCTTGGGCGCGAAAAAATAGCGCATCGAGAGCATAAAGCTCTTGATAAACTCCACGAAGAATATCTGGCGTGCGGTGCGGTCGAAACTCATAGCCACCCCGGAAAGTGAATGTGCGGACGAACGAACATGACATAGGCCGCGGTCAGCACGACCCACAACAGCGATGTCGGCAGGAAAATCTTCCACCCCAGCCGCATCAGCTGGTCATAGCGGTAGCGCGGCACCATGGCCTTCACCATCGCGAACATGAAGAAGAAGAAGCAGATTTTTGCCAGGAACCAGAAAATGCCCAGCGCCGGAATGTTCAGCGGCCAGATGTTGATGGGCGACAGCCAGCCGCCCAGGAACAGGATGGAGCACATGGCGCACATCAGGACGATGGACAAGTATTCTCCGAGGAAGAACAGCAGGAACGGGGTCGAGGAATATTCCACGAAGAAGCCCGCAACCAGCTCGCTTTCGGCTTCCACCAGGTCGAAGGGCGGGCGGTTGGTTTCGGCCAGCGCCGAGACAAAGAAGATGGGCAGCATGGGGAACAGGATGGAACACCAG